>JAKEGO010000059.1 GCA_022615805.1 Thermoplasmata archaeon | reverse complement strand
GGCCTCGAGGAGGTACCCGGCGATGAGCGGCAGCGCGACCGTCATCTCGACGTACACCATCGCCTTGGTCGCCTTCGCGCCCACCTTCCCCCAGGACTGTGCCTCCTTGAGGGTCGACCCGGACAGCCCGCCCCACTCCGGCCGGTCCATGGTCACCTGTATCGCGTACCGGTGGCCGTCGACCGGGGGATGCATCATGTCGGCGGCGACGACGGCGTCGTTGATGTAGTTCTTCGGGACGCCGCCGCCCAGGTAGACCGCGCCCGTCGCCGGAGCGTTGGCAACGAGCTTGGCCATCTCGACCGTGTCCATGGTGGTGTCGATCACCGGCCCCTTCCCGGCGCCGGACCGCACGACCGCAAGGCCGATGCCTATGCTGGAGTCGGCGATGGCCGGGCAGAAGATCGGCAGATCCTTGTCTGCGGCCGCCCGGAGGATCGACCCCGGCTCCTCCGCCATGTCGGCGAGCCTCCGGAGGAAGTCCCGCGTGCCCATGACCCCCGCGATGCCCGCGAACCGGTGGCCGATGGCGACATCGAGCTCCCTGAACGCCTCCTCGTCGACGTACGTGTCGTATATCCTGTCGATGAAGAGGTCGTGGAGCTCGGCATCAGGGGAGTCGACCGCCCCCTTGAAGTGGCGGTGACCCGTGGCCTGATAGAGGTCCTGATAGAGGATCGCCCCGGTGCTGACGACGGCGTCGATGAAGTTGGCCCTGACCAGGTCGACGACGACCTTGCGAAGGCCTCCCGCTATCATCGCTCCCGACATCCCCACGAAAACGTGGACGTCGTCGCGGAGCATGGCCTCCCATATCTTCGCGGCATCGGCGAGGGCCCTTGCCTGGAACGATGCCTTGCCCATGGCCTCGACCAGTTCGCCCGGCGTGCCTATGGCCGACATGTCGATCTGCGTGATCTCTTCCCTGAGAAGGTCCTCGCGCCTCAATTCGGCTCCCCCTTTCCGTGCTCAGTCCATGATGAAGACGGCCGCGGCGATGACGGTGGTCCACTTCTCGCTCGATTTGCACCGCGCCGACTCAGCCACGTGCCTCGTCTTGACGATCCTCCCGTCGATCTTGAATATCTCGCGCTTCATGTCGTAGCTTGCGTCGACGTCGAAGGGTATGCCGAGCGTCGAGGCGAGCATCTCCGCGGCGAGGTCCTCCGCGTACTCGCCGGCGTCCTTCTTGGTCACGCCGAAGTCGTGATGCTCGCTGATGTAGCCGTACCTTTCCCTGTCGAGGGGAATGGCGCACCCGATCGCCGTGCTTATCAGCCGGTTCGCCTCCTTGGAAGAGTTCTTCGACATCACGGTGTGAACGACGGAGCCGGGCTGGATCATCTTCAGCCCCTTCGCCCTGGATATGATGTCGCAGTGGGGCGGCAGTATCGATGATACCGAGACCAGGTTGTACTTCTCGATACCCGCGTCCCTCAGGGCCAGCTCGAAGCTGTTGAGCTGTTCCCTGTGCGTTCCTACCCCGCTCGTAAAGAAGACCTTCTTCGGCAGCAGCAGGCTCATGCCGGTGCAACGCCGTTCACATTAAAAAAGCCTTTTACAGCGGCAGGGGCGCCGGTGCTCCCGAATGCCGACCGTCCCCCGGGACGTGTCCTGACCGTGTCCGGCGCATCCTGCCCGACGGGAGCGGGGATGTCCTGACGATCCCACGCGGTGTCTGGACCCCGACCTGTCCGGACAATGTCGGGCCTCGATGTGGCGGGCATCCACCCCATTGTCGGTCCGATCTCCTCAAGCCGCGAACTTCGCGCCCTCGAACCCATCAGGGATGATCTTCTCGGTCGCGTAGATGTAGAGCGCGGCGACGAGGACGCCCTGCGCGGCGACCCACATCGAGCCGATGATGACCATCAGGCTCACGCCGATGATCAGGATGATCGCGCCGATCAGGACGCTCCCCGACAAGATGAGGTACACCCCTATGGCGAGGGGGACCAGGGCACCGAGGAAGAAGAGGAGGAAGACGATACCGAGGAAGAACCCCGACACGAAGGTCTCGCCCCACGTCTTCTTGAATAGCTCGCCGCTCCTTGCGAAGGCCTCCCTCATGGGGCGCTCCTCGAAGATGAGCACCGGTACCATGAAGAACGTCAGGAGGGCCCACGAGGTCTCCGCCACCCATGCGAAGATCGAGCCCAGGAATCCCGCCTCGCGCTCGAGGTAGTTCCGCAGCGCTCGGAGGAGCAGGCCCACCGTCGCGGAGATCAAAGCCCACTTGACGATCGAGCCGAGGTGCCGGTTGGCGACGGCGAAGCCGTCCTTAATCGTGGGGTTGCCGCCCCTGAGCCGGATGTTCGCTATCGCGATGATGCAGACGTTGAAGTATATCGAGATGAACGCAAGTAAAAAGTAGAGCGCGAGATAGGCGCCCACGGAGCCGGGATTGTCCAGAGCCCCGAAGTAGGTGATCGGTGCCACGACCGATACGACGAGCAGCACCATCACGATCGCCGATATGATGGGCAGGAGCAGAAGCTCCTTGTCCTTCCTTATCACGCCCAGGCTGAGTTTCGTCATCTTCCAGGAACGGCCGAACGCTCCCATCTTCGTTCACCTCGGAGGCGGCACTGCGGTACATCGTTATCTAACTATCGCCTATCGATCGCGTTATGTCATGACAATATACGACAAATCTATAATTACATATAATGATAACCTATATATATATCATTATGCCTATCGCGTTCCATGACGGAAGAAGAGAAGAAGTACACGACGATCTCGATCCCGACCCCGCTCGCCAACAAGGTGAAGGAGCGGATCAAGGGGACGGGCTTCAGCTCGGTGTCCGCTTACACGACGTACGTCCTCAGGCAGATAATCTCCACCGACGAACCGAAGGAGGAGGCGTTCTCGAAGGAGGACGAGGAGCGGATCAAGGAGAGGCTCAGGAGCCTCGGTTACCTGGATTGACGTCCAGGACGGGAGAAGTCAAGGAGGTATTGCATGATAAGACCACACGGAGGCAGATTGATCGATCGCACCGCGAGCGATCGCGAAAGGGAGGCGCTCCTCGGCTCGGCGGACGAGATGACATCGCTCGACGTCCACTCGGGAAAGGCTTCGGAGATCCAGAACATCGCCACGGGCGTCTACAGCCCTCTCGAGGGCTTCTTCTCCGGCGGTGACCTCGAGAGCGTGCTCGACCGCATGCGCCTCGAGGACGATACGCCGTGGACGATCCCGATCGTCCTCGACGTGCCCAAGAGCGTGAAGGCGGGTGAGGACATCGTGCTCCGGCACGACGGGAAGCCCATGGCGGTAATGAACGTCGAGGACGTCCACACAAGCGATCTCGGCCGTTATTCCCGCGCGGTCTTCGGCACCGATGACCCGCAGCACCCCGGCGTCGCCAAGGTCAAGGAGATGACCGGCCGCTTCGCCGGCGGGCGCATAACGCTCCTGAACGAGTACGACGTGCCGTTCCCCGAGTTCTACCTGAGGCCGAGCGAGACCCGCGTGCTCTTCCGGGAGAAGGGCTGGGAGACGGTTGTCGCTTTCCAGACGAGGAACCCTCCCCACGTTGGACACGAGTACGTGCAGAAGGCTGCCCTGACGTTCACCGACGGGCTGTTGATCAACCCCGTCATCGGCAAGAAGAAGTCGGGGGACTTCCAGGACGGCATCATCCTCAAGACCTATCAGAAGCTCGTCGAGCACTACTACCCGAAGGACCGCGTCGTGCTGTCGACGCTGCTCATCGACATGTGGTACGGCGGTCCGAAGGAGGCGATCCTCCATGCCATCATGAGGAAGAACCTGGGATGCACGCACATCATCATCGGCCGCGACCACGCCGGCGTCGGCAAGTACTACGGGCCGTTCGACGCCCACGAGATATTCAAGCAGTTCCCCGACCTCGAGATCGAGCCGTTCACCTTCAGGTCCTTCGCCTACTGCCCGAGGTGCGGCAGCCCGGTGAACGACAAGATCTGCCCCCACGACAAGGACCTCATCAACTACTCGGGGACGATGGTGCGGGCCTTGGTGAACGAGGGGAAGCTCCCCTCCAGGGAGATGATGAGGCCCGAGGTGGCGGAGGTCATCGCGGCCGAGAAGGACGTCTTCGTCGAGTGACGGGGTTGTAGCGATGGACTGGCCGAAGCTCGACGATGTCCTCGGGGGCGCGGGGCACGTGCTGCTCCTCCACCACTGGGACACTGACGGGATAACCTCCGCCGCGATGCTCTCGGACGAGCTCGAGGCCAAGGGCGTCGGCGTCTCCCTCTTCTGCCCGACCATCGGCAACTTCTTCCTTTCAGCGGCCGACCGCAAGGCCGTGGCGTCGATGGAGGGCCCGGACATGGTCATCGTGGTCGACTACGCCCTCCCCGTGGACGACATGGCATGGCTGGCCGAGCGCTGGCCCACCGCGCAGATCGACCACCACCTCCTGAGGCACGAGGGCATCGTCCAGGTTAATCCTGTCGTCGACGGCGCCGATCCGTCAGAATACCCATCGGCCGGTTGGGTGGCGACCGCCCTCCTCGGCCGTGAGACGTCTCTCCTGTCTGTCTACGGCGTCATCGGCGACGTCGGCCGGAAGTCCGAGGGCATGCCCGTGTGGCCCGCCATCGAAGAGGTGCTCGAGCGCGAGGGCCTCACCGTCGAGCAGGTCGAGCGGATCGTCGAACTCCTCGACTCGCCGTACAAGGTGGGCGACCGCGCCGGGGTCGTGGCCGCGGTGGGCGCCGTCCGACGGGCCGCGGACGATCCGGATGCCCTGCTGCGGAACCGGCGGTGGGCCAGGAACCTCGAGGCGATCGAAAGCGAGATGGAGAGGCTGCTGTCGCTGCCGACCTCGGAGAGGGCCGGCCTGACGGTCGTCGAGTTCGAGACGAGGTTCAACCTCATCTCGGCCCTGGGGCGCGAGATGTCATCGCGCCGCGGCGCCGCGTTCTGCATCAACCGCGGGTACTTCGACGATCGCGACCAGCTCTACCTGCGCAGGGCGGACGGCGTCACTGTCACGGACATCATCGAGGCCGCGAGGGACCGCGGTTACAGCGCCGGAGGCAAAGCGGATGTCGTGGGCATCGTGGTGCCCAAGGGGGAATCGGAGAGGGCGATCGCCCTCGTCTACGACATGTCGGAGGGGAAGGGGGGCTAAGGAAAGGTCCGGGGGACGTCCCCGGCATGACCGAGGATACGATAGCGAGATGGATGAAAGGAGAGTGAGGACATGGAACACAAGGGATTCACGCTGTGGTTCACGGGACTGCCCTCATCGGGCAAGTCCACGCTGGCAGACGACCTGGCGCCGAAGCTGCGCAAGATGGGCCTGAATGTCGAGCGCCTGGACGGCGACGTCGTCAGGAAAACGCTGACGCGCGACCTCGGGTTCAGCAAGGAGGACAGGCAGAAGAACCTCGAGCGCGTCACGTTCGTCGCGAAGATGCTGTCAAGGAACGGCGTGGCCGTCCTCGCGGCCTTCGTGTCGCCGTACAATGACATCCGGCACTGGATGCGCGCCGAGCACGAGACCGGGAACTTCATCCTCGTGTACGTCAAGACCCCCGTGGAGGTCTGCATGGAGCGCGACCCGCGCGGCAACTACAAGAAGGCCCTCGCCGGCAAGATCAAGGACTTCACCGGCGTGGACGATCCGTTCGAGGAGCCGGACGACGCCGACATCGTCGTCGACACCGTGGCGAACGACGTCGAGGAGTGCAACCGGCAGATAATCCGCTGGCTGAGCGAGAAGGGCTGGCTGTAGGCGGCCGGAGGGGTAGCAGAGGCCCCAGGGGGTCTCCCCGCCACTTATCGGTCCCTCGGTCCTTCCGCATCTCCGGTCCGATGAGCCTCAGGGCAGGACGGTCACGTCGGGGGCCACCCCGGGTGAGTTACCGACCACGCCCGGTCTGGTCCATAATGTTACGCCCTTACCGTATGCCTTTTATAGGTGGTGGCCCTCGAGCGTTCCGATACCATGACCCCGGGATGGAACCACCGTTTTACATTCGTTCTGATGGCAATGCTGTTGGCGACATCTTTCGCCGGTTGCCTCGACTCTGGCAGCGAAGACGAGGGCGGAACGGACACGACCCCACCTTACGTGTCGATGACCTCGCCGGGCTCGTCGAGGGTCTCCGGTGTCGTTACCGTCGAGGTCGAGACCAACGACAGGGACAGCGGCATCGCGCTCATCGAGTTCCGCATCGACGGCGACACCGTGCAGGAGGGCACTAGCGACTCGTTCGCGTGGGATACCGAGGACTACGACAACGGCGACCACGAGGTGGAGGCGAGGGCGACCGACGGCGCCGGAAACGTCGGGACCGACTCGCGGACCTTCGAGGTCGAGAACGTCCACAACGCCGACCCCGTGGCGGTCATCGGCTCCCCGGATGAGGGGGATGTCCTCGACGCCGATGCGGAGGTCGCGCTCGACGGCACCGCATCGCGCGACGACGACGGCGACTACCTCATGCTCATCTGGTACCTCGACACCGTCGGCGACCCGATCGCCTATGGTGAGGAGGCCTCGGTCAGCATCCCCGCCGGCGAGCACGAAGTGTTGCTCGTCGTCGACGACGGCCGCGGCGGCAGCGACACAGCCTCTGTCGGGGTGCTCGCCGACACCCGGCCCCATGCGGGCATCAGGGCTCCAGCGAAGGACTCCGTCGTGCGCTCGCGGCAGGTTGCGCTCGACGCATCGCCCTCCGTCGACGACGACGGGGACGACCTCGAGTACACATGGACGTCGGACATCGACGGCGAGGTCTACCAGGGGCACGAGGCGAAGGTCACCGTCACCCTGTCCTCCGGCGGGCACCGGATGACGTTGAGGGCCGAGGACGAGCACGGCCTCGCCGACGACGCGTCTGTCCGCTTCCGGGTCAACCTCGCGCCGACGGCGCGCATCGACGCCCCCGAGGACGGCTCTTCGTTCGCCGAGGGGACCGAGATATCCTTCGACGCTGGCGGCAGCAGCGATCCCGAGGGGGACGACCTGACCTTCACATGGACGTCGGACCTCGACGGGGAGCTCTACTCCGGCGCCGGCGAGACCTTCAGCGGCGACCTCTCTCTAGGTGACCACGCGATCCAGCTCATGGTCGAGGACGCATGGGGCGGCGAGGACGCGGACACGATCCCGGTATCCGTTGAGGAGACCGCGAACGAGCGCCCCGAGGTCGAGATCACGTCCCCCGCGGGAGGCGCGCTCCTCACCGGCATCGCCGAGATCGCCGGCGGGGCGTCCGATCCGGAGGGGGACATCGCCTCGGTGGAGGTTCGCATCGACGACGGCCCGTGGAACGAGGCCGACGACGACAGCGGCGACTGGACGTCCTGGTCCATCGGATGGGACACCGCGGGATACGACGGCGACAGGACCGTCGTCGCGCGTTCCACGGACGGCGAGGGGACGTACTCCATCGTCCACGAGGTCGACGTCACGGTCGACAACGTCGCCCCCGAGGTCGCGATCGCATCGCCGGAGGACGGCGCTACGGTCGCGGGGACGGTCGACGTCGAGGCCACGGCGGAGGACGCGACGACCGATGTCGAGTACGTCCTCTTCATCATCGGCGGCGAGGCCGTGCAGAACGGGAGCGCGACGGCCTTCGAATGGGACACGACCGCCTTCGATGACGGCGACGTCGCCATCGAGGTCCGCGCGGAGGACTCCGCGGGCCTCGTGGGAACCGACTCGATGACCGTCACGGTGGACAACCAGGAGGTCGACGTCGACATCACCGACCCACCCGCGGGCGCCATCGTCGGCGGCGAGGTGGACGTCGAGGTCACCGTGGAGACCGACGGCGATGTAGAGGACATCACTTTCAGCATCGACGGCGAGGAGGTCCAGTCCGGCACCTCGGACGTCCTGTCATGGGACACGACGTCCGTCGCAGACGGCGACCATACGGTCAACGTCACCGCCCGCGACAGCAACGACGCGGTCGGCCATGACGAGATCGGCGTCATCGTGGACAACACGCCACCCGAGGTCCGCGTCATCTCGCCCGAGGATATGGGCCTCGTCCGCGGTGCCGCGTGGCTCACCGCCGATGTCGACGACGCCTCTCCGACGCCGTGGATCGAATGGTCCGTCGACGGGGACCCGATCGACGCGGGCCTCAGCGTCAGGTGGGACACGACCGGCGTCGATGACGGCACCCACGAGGTGACGGTCGAGGCCACCGACGCGGCGGGGAACGCCAACTCGACGTCCATCGACGTCGTGGTCGACAACACCGCGCCATCGGTCGAGGTCACCTCCCCCGCCGAGGATCACAGCACGACCGCAGACATGCTGACGATCAACGCGACGGCCACCGACGCCAACGGGATCGCGGATGTCGAGTTCTTCATCGACTCCTCCCTCGTCGGCCACGACGACGCCGCGCCCTTCTCGGTCACGGTGGACATCTCCGCCTACGGCCAGGGATCCCACGAGGTCCTTGCCGTGGCGATCGACGCGGCGGGGAATGCGGCTTCGGACACGGTCCAATTCACCATAACAGATGGCGGCGACGAGGTCATCGACGAGCCGTCGGAGTATCTTCTCACGGAATATTCCACGGCCGGAAAGACGCGGCTCGTCCTCGAGGAGGAGAACTGGCGGGGCGTTCCCGTCGCCTCCTCCCTGCTCGGGAACCGCGGCGTCTCGGCATCGGTGGAATGGAGCCCGTCACCGACCGACGACCTCGCGATAGCAGACACCGACGCATCGCTCTTCTCGGGAAGGCTGGCGCTCTCCTACTGGGACGAGCCCTCCCACGCCATCGTGGCGGAGACCTACGAGGACGCGCTGCTCGCCGTCCCCCTCGCCACGTTCCTCGACGCCCCTGTCCTGCTCGAGGGTAGCAGGACCGACGAGGCGCTGTGGCGCCTGGGTACCAGGCACGCCAACGAGATCATATGCGTCGGCGACACGTCCTACAACGACATAGGCGGCGTCACCGTGCTGGACAAGGAGGTCTTGCTCACCTATACGTTGGCCGTAGCTGCGGCGAAGGGGATCGCCGTGGATTACATGGTCGTCGCCTATCCCGGCGATGACGCCTCGATGTCCCTCGACGATCAGGACAACGACGACAACTACGCGAGGCACATATCGGCCTTCGCCGGTCAGTTCGCCGCGTACCACGACGCGGTCCTCCTCACCTGCGAGGGCTCCACCGTCGACGCGCGCCGGACCTACCTCAACTCGACGGTCCACGAGTGGCGCGACGCCGTAGAGGAGCGCGGGAACGTAGTCGACTACCTGCTCATGGTGGGCGACTATTATTCTCTCCCGATGATCAAGCGCCCCTACACGATCAATACCGTCAACGGCGGGAACCAGACGAAGTACATCCCCTCCGACAACTACTACCTGAACAAGTACGGCGACGCCTACGCGATCGAGGTCGCCGGCGGGAGGATCGTGGCCAAGGGCCTCTCCAACATGAGCATGTACATCGACAGGATCGTAAACTACGAGGACTACCTCGCGACCGACACTCCCCCAGCGAGCCCGGAGTGGTCGATCTATGCGCCGATCTACCCGGCCTACAAGGACTGGAACGTGAACGCCCTCATCTACCAGGGCAACATGGCGGAGTTCGCCGCGGACTCGGAGCAGGCGGTGCGGAACATGCTCCATGACGACGGCGGCTTCCACACCCTCGACGACTCGGCGCTGGCGAAGACCTGCACGAACAGCGGCGACGCCCGCATCGTGCTGATGGACGACTTCGCCAACAGCAACTTCATAGCCATCGACGCCGACCACGGCGAGCCGCACCAGTGCACGCTCACGTTCACCTCGGAGGACATCGTCGACCTCAACCCCGGGGTGATCTTCGGCGTCTCCTGCATGCTCGGTCAGATCGACGACACCAACCACCTTCCCTCCGGGGACGATTCTGAGGTGTACGATGTGAACCGCAACACCTCGATGACCTACACATTCCTCGAGAGGGGCATCGCAGTGTTCATGGGCGCTACGAGGACCGCCCTGGGGTCGTTCGGTGCCTCGACCATCATCGGGATGGTCGATTACGTTCCATACCAGTCCCCCGGCCTCTGCTACCTCTACTTCGAGAACCTCATCAACGGCTCGATGGACTCCGGCTCGGCCATGCGGAAGGCCAAGACCGACCTCTACGGCATGAACCAGGACGAGGGGAACAGGTACACGATCTGGGAGTACGTCCACTACGGCGACCCGGCCTTCGACCCGTGGGACCCGCGCAACGACGGGAACTGAGCTCCAACGCAAAGGCGTGAACGGCCGATCCTGTTCATCCGGGCGGACCCGGGGAACGCGCCTGTGGCGAAGGACGCGGCCTCGGACGTCCTGAATCAAGGCTAAATAGCACGAGCGCGGTGGCATGTCGATGGACGGAGACGGCGAGCATTCCCGGAACGATCCCGAGGTCGACCGCGACGGCGAAACCCCCCCCGTGTTCCACGACTTCTACGACCTCATGCGGCGCCGCGTCCACAAGATCCTCCTCGTGTCGAGCCTGTACGACGCGTTCACTCTCGAGGAGGACGGGCTCCTGTTCGAGCAGATATCCGGCGAGTACAGGGAGCTCTCGCTTCCCTATCCCCCGCAGATCATCCGCGTGTCCTCGGGCAGCGAAGCGCTTGTCGAGATGGGCCACGAGGCGTACGACCTCGTGGTGACGATGGCGCAGATATCCGACATGGAACCGGCCGAGCTGGGAAGGAGGGTCAAGGAGATGGACCCGGACGTCCCGGTCATACTCCTGCTCACGGAGATGGCCGACATCGCCTACCATCACTCGCCCGGGAGGCACGACGGCATCGACGAGGTGTTCTTCTGGTCGGGCGACTCGGCGCTCTACTTGGCCATGATCAAGTACCTCGAGGACAAGATGAACATCGAGCACGACACCAGCACCGGCCTCGTGCGGGTGCTCATGGTCGTCGAGGACTCGCCGAGGTACTATTCCGCGTTCCTGCCGACCCTCTACAAGGAGATCATGCAGCAGACGAGGGCCCTGATCTCCGAGGGGCTCAACGAGCACGAGCAGCGGCTGAGGCTCCGCTCGCGGCCGAAGATCGTCCTGGCGGAGACCTTCGAGGACGCGATGGCCCTCTACAGGCGCTACAAGCCCTTCCTCATGGGGGTCATATCCGACGTCACCTTCGGAAGGGACGGGAGGCGGGAGGATGAGTGCGGGTTCAGGCTCGTCGAGGAGATCGGCGACGATCTCCCGGTCCTTCTCCAGTCGTCCGAGGAGCGCCACGCGGCGATGGCGGCCGCGGCCGGCATCCCGTTGGTCCTGAAGAGGTCGGACACCATGCTCCAGGCGCTCAGGGCGTTCTTCAGGGAGAGGCTCGGCTTCGGCGACTTCGTCTTCCGGATGCCCGACGGTGCCGAGGTCGGGAGGGCCGCGGACATCCGGGAGTTCATCGAGACCGTGCCGCGCGTACCGGCGGAGTCCCTAGTCCTCCACGGGAGAAACAACGACTTCTCGAACTGGCTCATGGCCCGGGGCGAGATACGCCTCGCAAGGACGCTTCGCGGCAGGAGCGTCTCGGAGTTCGCGTCGCCGGGAGAGATGCGGGAATACCTGATCGAGAGCATCATTGATATGCGCCGGAGGAAGCAGTTGGGCGTGATAACGGACTTCGAACGGCAGGATTTCCAGTTCGACCAGACCTTCACGCGGCTCGGCGGCGGCTCGATCGGCGGCAAGGGCCGCGGCATCGCATTCCTTTCCGCCCTCCTCAGCCGGAGCGCCCCGGAGGACGACCAGGGGGGCATCCGGGTGATGATCCCCGACACGCTCGTCATCGGGACGGACGAGTTCGACCGTTTCATCGACGACAACGGGCTCCGCGAGACCTCCAAGGCCGACCTCCCGGACAGCGAGATCGCCCGCCGTTTCCTCGAGGGCTCGCTCCACCCCCCGCTGCGCGCGTCCCTGGCGAGGTTCCTCGGGCACGTCTCGTTGCCGCTGGCCGTGCGCTCGTCGAGCCTCCTCGAGGACTCGCAGAACCAGCCGTTCGCGGGCATATACAGCACCTACATACTGCCTAACGAGTGCGGCGACACGGAGACCAGGCTCGAGCAGCTCGTGCAGGCCATCAAGCTCGTCTACGCTTCAACCTTCTACCGCCGTGCGAAGGCGTACCTCCGGACCACCGGTCTCCTGCCGGAGGAGGAGAAGATGGCGGTCGTCATCCAGAACCTGATCGGGAACCAGCACGGCGACAGGTTCTATCCCCTGATCTCCGGGGTCGCCCGATCGCACAACTTCTATCCAGTGCATCCGCTGAGACGGGACGATGGGATCGCCAGCGTGGCTTTGGGCCTGGGAAAGATCGTGGTCGAGGGCGAGCGGGTCCTGAGCTTCTCGCCCGCGCACCCCGACGTCGTCCCCGGGTTCCACACGCCGCAGGACATCATGAAGAACTCGCAGCGACACTTCTATGCCTTGGACATGTC
>JAKEGO010000058.1 GCA_022615805.1 Thermoplasmata archaeon | reverse complement strand
CTCATCCCCATGGCCTTGGAGGAGCCGTCCGTCGTCGCCGCTGCCTCGAACAGCGCTAAGGTCGCGAGGGTGAAGGGGGGTTTCCACGCCTCCTCCGACGATCCCGTGATGATCGGCCAGATCCAGCTGACCGGCGTGGCCGACCCCTTCGCCGCCAAGATCAGGATAATGGAGAGGAGGGCCGAGATACTGGAACTCGCGAACCGGCAGGACCCCGTGCTGGTCAAGTTCGGCGGGGGTGCCAGGGACATCGAGGTGCGGGTCATCGACACGCCGGTGGGCTCGATGGTCATCACCCATCTCCTCGTCGACGTGAGGGACGCCATGGGGGCGAATGCCGTGAACACGATGGCGGAAGCCGTCGCCCCGTTCCTCGAGGAGATGACCGGCGGCCGCGTCTATCTCCGGATACTCTCGAACCTGGCAGACCACAGGATCGTCCGGGTGTGGGCGGTCTTCGATGCCGAGAGCCTGGGGGGCGAGGAGGTTGTCGACGGCATCATCCAGGCGTGGGCCTTCGCCGCGGGGGATCCGTACAGGGCGGCGACGCACAACAAGGGCATCATGAACGGCGCCTCGGCGGTCGTCCGCGCCACCGGGAACGACACGAGGGCGGTGGAGGCGGGCGCACATGCGTACGCGGCGAGGAATGGGCGATATGCCCCGCTGACGTGGTACGAGAAGAACGCGGACAACGACCTCGTAGGCAGCATCGAGATGCCGATGCCGGTCGGCCTCGTGGGCGGCGCCACGAAGACGCACCCCGTTGCGAAGGCCTGCGTGAAGATCCTCGGGGTCAAGACCGCCGGCGAACTGGCCATGGTCATAGCCGCCACCGGACTCGCGCAGAACCACGCTGCACTGAGGGCGCTCGCGACCGAGGGCATCCAGCGGGGCCACATGGGCCTCCATGCCAGGAACACCGTGGCGATGGCCGCGGAGACCCTCGGCGTCAGACCCGATCCGGCGATCGTGGATGAGGTGAGCGCAGCGCTTGTCAGAGAGCGCAAGGTGCGGGTGGATCGCGCGGAGGAGCTCCTGAAGAAGAGGCTCGGGCTCTGAGGGGCCGTCCAGACGCATCCAGGATTTGCCTCTCGGGCGCCGCGTCCTCACGGCGACGTCGTTGTCACGACGAGTTCGCCGTGCTTTACGCCCTTCACGGCGAGGATGGCGTCAGCAAGCCTCCGGACGTCCACGGACCTCCCACGGACTATCAATACCTCGAGGCAGAAGTCGTGGTCGATGTGGACGTGGGTCGTGGACTGGATGCTCTCGTGATGGTCGTGCTGAACGTGCAACAGTTGGTCGCTGCAGTCGCCGATGTGGTGGTCGTAGATGAAGGTGAGCGTGCCGATGACCGGGGCGTCCGCCGGCTCGGTCCCGGTCTCGATGAGCGCCCGCCGGACGAGGTCCCTGATGGCTTCCGACCGGTTGCCGTACCCCTTCCTCAGCCGCAGGTCGTCGAACAGCCTCAGCAGTTCCGGTTCGAGGGATACGCCGACGCGTCCGACCGTCATCCGTCCACCCCCGGGGTGGCATCCGACCCTGCCATCCGCGGAGCTACGACGCCTTCCCCGCTCACGGCGAACGTTCTCATCTATCCTCGCCTCCTCTTCGGCGACGCGACGATGGCGCCCGCCAGGACGATGGCCGACACAAGGACGATGGCCGTGCCGACGGGGAGGTCCCACAGGAGGGAAGCCCAGAAGCCCGCGAGGCACGTGGTCATCCCGATGATCGGGGAGCCGATGACCATCTTCCTGAAATCGAAGGTGAACTGATAGACCGTGGACGTCGGATTGATCATCAGGGCATAGACGAGCAGCCCCCCGACCAGCTTCAGGGAGAGCGCCACCGAGAAGCCGGTCATGAAGAGGATCGCCGTCAGGAAGGCCTGCGTGTCGATCCCCGAGGCCTCGGCCAATTTGCGGTGGAACATCATCGCCGCGATCTCCTTATTGAAGAGGGCGACGAAGACCACGACGACGGCTGATAGTGCTCCGAGCGCGACGACCTCGTACCTGGAGACCCCGAATATCGAGCCCCAGAGTATCCTCAGGGCGGCGCCGGACGTGGCTTCGCCCGGGACCATATGGAGGAAGAGGAAGCCAAGTGCGATCAGGAGGGAGAAAAGGAACCCGAGCACGATCTCCGGCCTCAAGCCGGCGATGTGCGACACGGGGCCGATGACAAGGGCGACGAGGAAGCTCGCCAGGAGGGCCATCGGAAGCGGGTCCGAGCCGATCATGATCCCGAATGCCGCGCCCGCGAACGCCGCGTGGGACATCGCGAAGCCAATGCTGGAAAGGTTCATCCGCACCACGAAGACGCCCATCACTGAGCACGTGAAACCGGCGAGGACCGCGCCCGCCACCGCCGTAATCATGAGCGCCGGCGGTAGCCACATCAGTGGCAACACCCCCCGTACAGTTCGTCTATCTCCCGGGAGGAGAGGACCGCCTCCATCGTACCGTCGAGGACGATGCGCCCCCTGTCCATGAGCACCGCGCGGGCGCACCGCGACGGGATCGCATGGAGATCGTGGGAAACCATGAGGACGGTCGCCCCGGCCTGGTTGACGCGGTCCACAACGGAGCCAACGCTGGCCCTCGCGGATGCGTCGAGGTTGGCGAATGGCTCGTCCAGCAGGATGATATCGGGGTCGGTGGCGAGGGCTCGCGCCAGCAGCAGGCGCTGGAACTCGCCGCCCGAGAGCTTTCCCGCGGGCCTGTCCGCCATCATCGACATCCCCACGCGCGATAACGCCTCCACGGCGGCTTCCCTGTCGTGCACGGAGGGATATCGGAGGGGGCCGAGGGATCCGGCGAAGCCCATCATCACGACGTCCCGGGCCAGGAAGGGGGCGAGGGGATCGAGCTCGAAGTTCTGGATGACGTAGCCCATCCGACGACGGATCGCGTATCTCTCGCGGGCCAGATCACACCCCAGAACGGACCCTCGTCCGGACGAGAGTGGGAGCAGCCCGAGGACCACCTCCAGCAGCGTCGTCTTACCCGCGCCATTGGGGCCGACGATCGCGACGAACTCCCCCCTGCGGACCGACATGTCGATGCCATGGAGCGCTGGGGTCCGCTCTCCCTCGTACGTCGTCGAAACGCCCCTGAGCTCGATGACGGTCTCACCGCTCGACGACCTCGAAGATATCGGTCTCGGGCGCCGTCCAGCACCATTCACAGAAGGCCTCCTGGTCCCCGCTCTCGAAGACCTCGCGGATCCTCGCCGGTACCTCCCTCCGCAGTCGTACCTCGAGCGTGCGCTTGCCCTGTCCGTCAGAGAATACGGCACGCGCCTCGCCGCCGTCGATCGCCACGATGTTCCCCTTTCCCATGGTGCACCCCGATGCCAGCTGGATCCCGTCGATGAAGCATGACAACGGCGGTGCGGTGCCCGTATGGACGGTCGCCCGCTTCGCGAAGGGGTCCCGACCAAGAACGCGGTTCGCTATCTGCCCCGCCCTGTGGCCGAGGATGGCGTACGGCCCGATGTGGCCGTGGAACCTCTCGATCAACCTCAGTTCGTCGTCCATTTGCGTTCCTCCGTCACTTCCCCCGGTACATGATGAACAGTGCTACCGCCACCAGGGCGATCACGCCGGTCGATGCCGCGAGAGCGGCCCTCTGGACCTCCAGGGAAGCGACCTCGTCCTCCAGGTCCGCGATGTCGCCCCTCTTGTACTCGTGGGTCTCCACGCCGTCGATCAGCCTCTCCGCGTTGTATCTGATCATGTCCAGGTAGGTCTCCGTGCCAGGGATCGCGCCCGGGAAGTTCGTGAAGATGACGTGGGTGGCACGGCTCTCGGAGGCCACGTTGGCGCCGAAGTCGGTCCCGCTCTGGAGGTTGTCGATTATCGCCGCGATGTCGTCGCCCTGCGCTGCCTCGGCAATGGCGAGTGCGTCGGCGGTGGAAAGGCCTTCCGGGGGCCCGTAATGTGCCACCACATCGTAACCGAGCCATTCGACGAAGGCCACCTGCCACTCCATCGCGATGACCTGCGCGCCCACCTGCCCGTTGGCCGTCACGAGACCGAGGAGCTCGGACGCCCTCGCCTCGATCTCGGCCTTGTACCTCGCTGCACTGGCATTCACGGTCCCGTCATCGAAGAGGCCCGTCGCCGAGAGCCCCGCCGCGATCCTGTCGACGTACAGTAGTGCGTTGGACGGGAGGTTCCACTCGTCAAGGCCTGGGCAGGTCACGCGCGGCACGTCCTCGTTCTCGGCCGCCACGAGGAGGTCCTCCAGCCACGGCTCCCATCCGAGCGAAACGACCACGTCCGCATTTGCTATCATGTCTACGTCGCTCGGGGACGTGTCGAAATGGGAAGGACATGCGCCTGCGGGCATGATGTGGCCGACATCTGCGGTATCGTTCAGGACATTGTCTGTAAAATCGGCCAGTGCCGTGTTCGTACAGATGATCCGCGGGCTCTCGGCAGAGCTGACCCCCGCAATCACGATAGAGGCCCCGAGGAAGAGGCCGAGGACAATTATCGTTGGACTTGTTGCCCCCATCAGCTCACCGTGCTACGAAATTCATTTTCGTAGCACGATGTTCCATCCCGTACTTAACGCTTGCGTTCGCGCCATGAAAGGCGTCGGGTGGCCATTATGCTGGCAGATCGATATCGCTCGCCTGATGGTCATCTGCGGTCGGAGGAGAGCCCGCCGAGAAGGGGCTTGATGTCGGTGACCGACAGGTATATCTCCGTGAGCTCGTCGGCCGTTGTCGCGTCGATCCCCTGGTCGACGAGCTCCTTCCTGAAGATCACGGAGCCTGCCTTGGCCGTCCTTAGCAGGCGCAGGTACGCGCCGCCGAAGGTGATGATGAGGGACGGTATCGAGGG
>JAKEGO010000057.1 GCA_022615805.1 Thermoplasmata archaeon | reverse complement strand
GATATCGGGACTGTCACGCGTTCTCATGGCTTTGCAGGTCGACCGTGGCGCATGTGTTCATGCGCTACCAGCTCCGAGGGATAGATTCAGACGCACCTGTTCAATATTCGCGTTGGACATGGCCCCCCGGCCGTGGGTCCGGCCGTCAGACCGACCAGCTGTACTCGATGCCGCCGGCGACGCGGAGGCGGAAGTAGCAGTTCCCCGTCATCTCCAGTGCGAGGGTCCAGTTCCCCTCGACGCTCGCGGTGGTGCCGAGGATGACGCCCTCCTCGTTGTTGTAGAAGTCCTGCGCGCCGATCCCGCCGGTGTGGTCCCTCAGGATCCAGTATATCTCGCCGTCGCCACCCGCGTCGTAGTTCGAGAAGTACACGAGGTACGAGAAGTCGCCGTACTTGGGGTGGCCGGAGTCGACGTAGGTGTCGAAGACGTCGGCGACCGGGTTCCCCGCGCTCGACTCGTAGGTCTCGTCCATTAGGTCCCGGCCCCGGACGAAGTAGGCGTTGCCGGTCCACCCGGTGCCGTGTTCGATGAGGACCATGCGAAGGAGGACGTCCGTTCCATCGGCCTTCTCGAGGAACCTTATCCACCCTGCGGCGGAGTCGTACTGGTAATCGAGGGTTGTGCCGTCGCTCCCCTCCGCGTGGATGTAGGCCACCCTGGCGTCCTTGCCGAGGCTCTGCTCCTCCCTGATCTTCTCCACCCTGGCGTCCCACTGCTCGACGCCGAGGAAGGCGAAGGACCACGTCTTGCCCTCCTCAAGGGGGAAGCTGAGGAAGAGCTCCGGCTCGCCGTTCTCGTAGACCGCCAGGTCGGCGAACCTCGCCCTCCCCAGCAGGGGATTGATGTTGAGGACGGCGTGCCGCCGGGCGTCGTCGATCCTCGAGGTGCCCACGACGTAGTTCTCCCCCTCGATCCCGGCCATGACCATCCTCGCGGAGTCTATGTCCACGTCGTCGCTGTGGAAGGCGTAGTCCCAGTACTGCCCCTCCACCCACGTCGGCATCCCAATCGAGATGTCATCGTCGTCGTCGCCCCCCCACCCGATCTCCGAGCAGCCGGAGGTCGTGAGGAACAGGCAGGCCGCGAACGCCGCGAAGATCGTTCCCCGTCGCATCGATCCGGGATTATCGCCTGAAGGGATATATTCTTTTTGATTGACGCCACCGGGTGGCGGCGGGGTTCTGCCCTGTGGCCGTTGACATCGATCGACGCCAGGGAAGCGGTCGTCCAGTGGGGTCTCGAGGACCGTTCAGCCGGAGAGTCCCTGGAGGAGCCACAGGAGGTCTATGTCCCCCTCGTCATGCACGAAGTACATCAGTTGCCCGTTGGTCGCGTCCACCATCGCCGACACCTCGCGCGACCTGCCGACCGCGTAGTAAGCGTACGAGGCGTTCTGCTGGTGGACGATGGTCGGCACGTACGGCACCTGGGTGGCCGCGCCCGCCGAGGCGTCCTCGAAGTCCGTCTCGCCGTTGGATTTGAAGAGGTGCTCCTGGACCAATGGCTCGTATTCGAGGCCGAACTGGTATATGCGGTCGATGCCCGAGGCGTAGGATATCACATCGCCGATCTCGTCCCGCCCGATCCGCATGACCTGGTCTTCGAAGGCACCGAGGCTGTTCTCCGTGACGGCGTTGTTGGGCCTGTCCGAACGGACCTCGACGTTGTAGTACTCGCCCGAGCCCTCCTCGCCGAAGGTCAGGTTCCACGTCTTCCGGTTGGGCGCCAGGGCCGGGTGGGTCTCGTTGTACATGGTCCAGGTGCAGTAGGCGTTCGGGTGGTCCCCGAGATAATCGCTGAATTCCGGGTCGTCCCGCTTCGCTTTCTCGATGGCGCCGTCGTTGCCCTGGTCCTGGAACATGTTGGCGTTGCCGATCTCCTCGAAGAACCCGTGGCGTTTCGATTCGTCCCCCGAGTTCTGGTCGTCGAGGTCGACCATGGGAGCGTTGCAGGGCGTCCCGCTCCGTGACTCCCACGTCGTCGCATTGAACCTCTGGTACTCGAGCCTCGAGACCTCGCTCGTGAAGTTCTCGCCTCCGCTTGGGAGGCCGACGGTCCCGATGGTGTATCCCGTGAGGTATCTATCAGCGTCGGAACTGACGACGGTCCCGTTCTCGGTCACCGCTTCGATCCTTACGAAGACCTGGAGTGGGTAAGGGATCCCGTCGCCGATGACGTACCTGATCTCCGGCTCGTATTGCTTGTAAACGATGTTCACCTGGACCAGCAGCCCCGGGATCCAGCCGAGCTCGCCGACCTTCCTGGGCTGGACCCTGTCGACCGACCATCTTATCTCCGCGTCGCCGTAGTTCTCGTTCCCGAACATTCCCGTATCGAAGGTCTCGGAGATGTTGGCAATGTGCAGGACGTTGTCCCCGGCGGTCACGGGCTCGTATCCCAGCGCTCGGCCCTTTATCTCGAAGGACTTCTTCATCAGGTCCCCGACCTCCATGTCCCCTTCCTCGATGAGGAGGTCGGTCCTTATCGCCAGGTTGAGCGGGGCATAGATGTGGGTGTCGAGCCGGCCGCGCATGCCCGACGAATCCCTTACCGGCTGGTTCGAATTCGTTTTTTTCAGGTGGACGTAGGATCTGTCCTCGATGACCGAGATCGTGAACTCGTTGGACCGACCGTAAGCATGGTGCTCGCGAAGGAAGCCGTCCGCGATCATGCCAGAATCGGTCACGCTGGACCTCTGGGTACCGTGGTATCCGAGCTGGATCCGGTCGATCGTGTCATCCACCTTGAACGGCCCGTTCCCACCTTCCAGTTCGTATAGCCCGTTGCCGTTGGTGATCGAGAGGTTCCCGTACACCCTGAAATCGCCGCTGTCGCCGATGCGCTCCGGGACGGTGTTCACGACAAGGGGGTGGACCTCGAAGGTGATGGTCGTGGAACCGCTCGCGCCCCCGTTGTCGGTCACGGTCAGCGTGATGCCATGGGCCTCGACGCCCCCGGCGTCGTCGTCCGGGGAGTTCCCGACCCTGAAGTATCCGTGGATTATCGCGTCGCTCGACGTCTTCCCGTCGACGAGATGGAACATTTTCTCGTCGAAGTCCCATCTGTATCGCTCCACGCGCCCATCCGGGTCGTTGCTCCTGTTGCCGCTCAGCACGATGACGTGGCCGTCCGTGACCGTCGTCGAGTCCGGGTCGGCGTCGATGACGGCGACCGGGCTCTCGTTGCCGAAGGAGCCGAGGACGACGGCCGCGACGACCATGAGTGCCACGAGGGCGACGGCCACCGACCTGCCGTTCTTGGTCCTGAGGAGATCCCAGACGCCGACCTTTCCGCCATCGCCGCCCTTCGCGGCCTTGCCCGTCGCCGGGCCGGACGGTGGGGCCTGCCCGGCCGCCGGCGCGCCGGCGGTGGCTCCGATCGCGGAGGACCCCGCATGGGCGGCGGCCTTAAGCTTCTGCCCGGTACCGGCGGTGGCCTTTGTTGCGGAAGTGGGCGCCTGGACCGGCCCCGGGCCTGGGGCGGCCCCGGCCGCCGCCGTCTTGCCCGTGGCCGCGGCGGTCTGGCCCTGCGGTCCGGCCTTCGCCTGGGCCTCCTTCTGTCCCTTGAGGTCGATCACGACCTCCTCGCCTCGGAGATCGATGACCTCCTCGTCCTCCCCGGAGATCCGCAGCGGGACCATCGGGCCTCTTCTAGCGGCTCACGTTATTTAAGTATTTCCGAAAGGATGTGACGGCCAGACCGGGCCGCTGCCTCATGGGACCGTCTTTTCCGGGCATCCCGGGGGCGACGCGTCCGCCCGCGGTCCGTTCAGCCCTCGACCTCCCGGATGCGCTGGTGGAGCGCGTTGATCTCCGCCTCGACCTCCGTCCTCTTCCGGGAGAGGTGCTCCCTCCGCGGGCTCGGGCGCGAGTCGGCGAGGGCCTTGTCTATCCGCCCCCACCTCCGGACGAGGACCTGTGCCCGCTCGTGGAGCTTCCTCAGTTCCTCCGGGGTCTCCAGCAGCTCCATCTCCCTGAGAAGGAGGTCCCGCTCGACCTTGAGGAGCTTGATTCGGGCCTGGAGCTTCGAGGACGACGACGAGAGCGCGGCCTTCTGCACCTTCGCGAGGTCCCGTTCCGTCACCTTCAGTTTCGCCTCGAACTCGTCCCTGAGGACCTGGTCCTCCCTCGGCAGCGCGGGTCCGGCGACCGCGGGTGCCTCCGGCCCGCCGAGCCACGGGTAGGCTCCGCGGAGGTACCCCACGAGGAAGAGGAGCGCCGAGACGGCCGCGAGGAGGGCGGCGATGTTGGCCGCCGTCATCGGCCTTCCCGGCTGGAGGGCGAGCAGCGAGAGGAGCGAGCCGGAGAGGACGATGCTGAGCATGACGCCGAGGGAGATGCGGATGACGAGGTCGTCCTCGCTGTCCACCTCGTTGCGGCAGGGGAACATGGCCTGGATGAGGGTGTATCCGGGGATGAAGAAGAGGAGGAGGAGCGTCGGGACGAGAAGGAGGTGCTCGAGCACCGGTCACACCTCGCTGAAGAGGGAGGGGAGGTAGATCAGGTACGTGCCCTCCTTCTGGATGACGATCGGGTTCTTCCTGAGCAGGGACTCGATGTCGATCTCGTATACGCCGGACTCCAGCACCCTTAT
>JAKEGO010000056.1 GCA_022615805.1 Thermoplasmata archaeon | reverse complement strand
GTTGCTCATCGGTGTTTGCGGATCGATACTACTCCAACTCGAACCCGTAGCTCAGCTCAGCCTTTTTCTCATGTGGTCCTGACATTGAATATCGTATATGGGACATCAGGAAAAAGGCGTGGCGAAAAACGGACCCCTCGGGTCCGGTCTTCGATAGGGCCGAGGGGGCCTGACCTGATAGCCTGGTCCTTGACACAACGGGTGGAGCCTCGCCCTGTGATGAGTAGCGTGATCATCTATTCGATTCCCAGGACACAGGCTGTGGATCCCAGGTGTCTTGCGATCACTGACAGAACTTCATTAGTGTTAAATATGGATTGACACTACTCCACCTAGGGCCCGTAGCTCAGCTCGGAAGAGCAGCTGGCTTTTAACCAGACGGTCGAGGGTTCGAATCCCTCCGGGCCCGTGCCATTCCCGAACATATCGCTTCTCCGAAGAGGGAATTACACTCGCCGTGGATGCGAACCCCTTGATCAAATGGGGATTGCGCGGAAATATGGGGTCAATGGTCCCCTGTTTTTCCTGGGAACGGTCGGCCATCTCCTTTTCGCTGTACGATAAAGATGACACCCCCCTCGCCCTTTCCTCGAGGTCGATCCACTGCGATCTCATGGGACAAGAGATGCGGTGACGAGGGGGATGTCCTGGTTCAGATTGACTCCGGGACCTGCGGCCTACCCAGCGTTGGCTCTGGGATCGTTGCCGTAATGAGCGACTTCCCATGGGGTCCCTGCGATCCCCTGTCCTATCTCTTTCCCGTCCTGTCCCGCGCTGCTATCGCGGCGCGGGATGGAAAAATAGGAGAGGGGGTGGGGGCATACCCCCTCGCCTACCTGATGAAGTCGATCCCGAACTCGTTGCCGATCTTGTTGCCGAACGAGACGCCGGGCCCGAGTATCTGCTCGGACTTGACGCCGGTCAGGATCACCATCACGCGGAGCGTGTCCGTCAGGGTGGGGTCGATCATGGCGCCCCAGATGATCCTGGCGTTCGGGTTGATCCTCTTGTTGACCTGCTCGGCGACCGTCTCGGCCTCCAGGACCGTCATGTGCGGGCCGCCCGTGACGTTCACGAGGCACCCGGTGGCGTAGCTGATGTCCACGTCGAGGAGCGGCGAGTTCAGCGCCTCGTTCAGCGCGGCGATCGCCTTGTCCTCACCTGAGGCCTCCCCGAGGCCGATCATCGCGACGCCTCCGCCCTTCATGATGGTCTTGATGTCCGCGAAGTCCAGGTTCACAAGCCCGGGCTTCGTGACGATCTCGGTTATCCCCTTTATCGAGCGCATGAGGATCTCGTCCGCGACCTTGAACGCGTCGTTCAGCGCGAGGCGCGGTACAAGCTGGAGGAGCTTGTCGTTCGGTATGACGATCACGGTGTCGGCGACGTTCCTCAGCTTCTCGAGCCCGTACTCGGAGTTCTCGGACCTGACGATGCCCTCCGCCTTGAAGGGCCTGGTGACGATGCCGATCGTCAGCGCGCCTTCGTCCTTCGAGAGCTTCGCGACCACGGGGGCGCTGCCGGTGCCCGACCCGCCGCCGAGGCCACAGGTGACGAAGACGATGTCGGAATCGGCGACGGCCTTCCTGAGGTCCTCTTCGGCCTCGAGGGCGCTCTCCTCGCCGACCTGGGGCAGGGAGCCGGCGCCGAGCCCACGGGTCAGCCTCTTCCCGATGAGGAGCTTGTGCGGGGAGTGCACCGTGAGAAGGTGCTGCGCGTCGGTGTTCAACGCGTAAAGGTCCGCCCCGACGATCCCCTCTTCCGTTATCCGGTTGATCGTGTTGCTTCCCGCACCACCGCAGCCGAAGATCTTGATCCTGGTCTTGAGCTTCATCAAGACCTCCATGATCTCCCTGTCCTCCGTTGCCGTCTCGTGATAGACCGGCGCAATCGGGGTCGGCGGTGCCACTGGGCTCATGTTCGATATTGCTGGCTCTGGCGTGCTTGTCCTGTTGCGCTTTAGCGCATCCTCGATTATCGACCTCATCGGATCATCCCATCCAACTGGTGATAACTGTATGCACGCATGGGTATATAAACATTACTATATCTCTCATATTTTCAACGGTTCTTTTATATTTGAAACGTCTATCCCGAAAGACGAACCTTGATCGGCCTCGATATCACTTGAAATCGAAGTATTTGAAGATTCCACATCGCCCGTGCCATCGTCCAATAGGAAAAACACGTGTTAATATTTCGATTCCTTTTTAGAACATCAGCATAATCATATTTTATTGAAAAAGTTACGATTATGAGAACATACAAATTTTTTATATTTCAATATTTTATCAATCGAATTAAAGAAATATCTCATTAACTTTGAAATTCGATAAATTTATATACCCTATTTACATTTAGGTATTGCGCTTGTCGCATGTCATGCCGATGCATGAAATGCACATGAATTACATGGGTGTGGAGAATGGCGAGGCAACAGATGCGCACTCACTCCGTTCGGCTGGACGATGAGGACGTCCACGAGCTCGGAGCTATCGCCCGTTCAGAGGGTCTCAACATCTCTGACGTCATTCGCGAGTCCGTCCACGCCTTCCTCGAGATGCGGAGCAAGCGCCGGATCGTCGTCGAGCTTACGCCCGAGTCCCTCGAGAACCTGCAGTACATGGTCGAGAGGGGTTTCGTGAGGACGGTGCAGGACGGCATCGACCGAGCGGTGGACGGCTACATCGACGAGCGGTTCAAGGTCCTGGTGGAACGCAACGAAAGGCGGCGGAAACTGGACGAGTGGGCCAAAGAGGAGAAGCGGGTCCAGCTCTGATGGGATGGGATGCACGGAGCCCGCCGCCATTTCTCAATGGACTTCCATGCCCGGCGGACAGGATCGCGCTGAGGTCGCCGTTCTCCCCCCTAATATATACCGCAAAGATCTGCCAGGCTGATCTCGCATTGCCGATGGGGAAGATGCGCTTACGGCACACGTCGATGGGGACTGACATCGACATCGACAATTATTTATACGTCTGATAGGTAGGGTACCCGATGGAGCTACCGGAACGTATCGCTGGCGAGATCGTCATGGCCGACGACCCGGGGAAGGCCCTGCGCAAGTGGAGGCAGATATTCGGCATTTCGCAGAAGGAGCTGACAGGTTACCTGCACCAGTCCCCGTCCGTCCTGAGCGACTACGAGAGCGGCCGGAGGGTTTCGCCCGGCGTGCGGATGGTGCGCAAGATCGTCACCGCGATGATCGAGATCGATCAGGCGAGGGGAGGCGGTACCCTTCAAAGGTACGATGAAGGCAGCTTCAGCGAGGCGATCCCCGACAGGAGGGAGTTCGCCGAGGGGATGGATGCCAAGCAGTTCGTCAAGGCCATCGGCGGCCAGGTCGTCGGCGGCAGGTCCCGCATGCGGCGGATCCTGTGGGGTTACACGGTCATCGACAGCCTGAAGGCCATCACGACCCTGTCGTCCACGGACTACCTCAAGGTCTACGGATACTCCAGCGAGCGCGCGCTCGTCTTCCTCGGCGTGATGTACGGCCGCTCCCCGATGGTCGCGATAAGATCGCACCCTCTGAAGCCGGGGCTCGTCGTCTTCCACCAGCCCGGGGCGGTGGACCCGCTCGCGATAGAGCTCGCGGAGGTGGAGCACATACCGCTCGCCACGACGGATATCCCGCTCGACGAGCTCATGGAGAGGCTCCACTCCCTCGCATGATATGACGCGGAGGCATGATGATGAAGGCAGGGATAATGACATATGGCGCTTACGTACCCTCCTCCCGAATAAGCGCGGAGGACATCGCATCGACCTGGGGAGAGGACGGGGCCGCGATCTCCCGCGGATTGAACGTGCGGGAGAAGTCGGTCCCCGCGCCCGACGAGGACACGATAACGATATCGGTCGAGGCCTCGAGGAACGCGCTCCGCCGCCGGCCCGTGGACCCAGCGCGGATAGGCGCGGTCTTCGTCGGGTCGGAGTCGCCCCCCTACGCCGTGAAGCCGAGCGCCACGGTCCTCGCCGCCGCGATCGGCGCCACGCCGGAGATGACCGCGGCCGATCTCGAGTTCGCGTGCAAGGCCGGGACCGCCGGCCTCCAGGCCGCCCTGGGGATGGTGGAGTCCGACATGGTCCCGATGGGCCTGGTCGTCGGGGCCGACACCTCGCAGGGCCGCCCGGGGGATGCGCTCGAGTACACGGCGTCGGCGGGTGGCGCGGCGT
>JAKEGO010000055.1 GCA_022615805.1 Thermoplasmata archaeon | reverse complement strand
GGGAGGGAAGGTCAAGGTCACCGCTATCGTGAGGAACGCCGGCGACGCGCCCGCCGAGGACGTGACGGTGGACCTCACATACACAGACGGCGGTGACAAGCGCGTCATCGGCACCGTGGCCCTCGGCACGATCCCTGCCAACGTGACCGTCGAGGCGAGCCTCAAGTGGGACGCCGACGAGGGCGAGTACGTCGTGACCGCGTACGTCGAGTCGTCCAGCGACGAGAGGGACGCCTCGGCGAACAACAACGCCGCCTCCGGGTCCGTAGACGTCGAGGGAGATCCCGCCGATCCGATCGTTCTCGTCGTGATAGTCATCTTCGCCATCGCCCTCTTCATCATCCTCGCCTTCCTCGTGAGGTCGATCAGGCACGCTCCGCCTGAGGAGACGGTCCTGCCGCCGATGACATGGATGGAGACGGCGCAACGCAGGACGCCGCACAGCCGGTCAGAGGGCGTTGGCAGGGTCAAGACCACGAAACCGCGACCAGGCCCGCGGCAGGTCCCGCCGCCAGGGAGGCATCCCGAGGAGAGGGGGCCGCCGGGGGCCCGGCGCTGAGGGCAACTTCAGGTCCGCACGGATGTCGACAGTCCGTAGAAAGGCATATATCCCATGGCGCGCTGTTCCAGAATCCGTGCCGAGGTGGCCCAGCCCGGTAAGGCGCAAGCCTGGAAAGCTTGTGGCGCATTGCGCCTCGGGGGTTCAAATCCCCCCCTCGGCGTGCGCACTTTTTCGAACATCGGTCCTGGCTATCCAATTGGAGCTCCGATGTGAGAAAAAGCACGGCCAAAAAGGGACTACCCTTCGTCTCCCCCAGTTGGATGACGGGTAGGCCTGCCCTGCTTGATGGGTCTTTGACCAACTTGGTGGAGCCTTGTTCCAAGAAGGTAAACGTGACCATCGATGCGATTCCCAGGCCAATAGGTCAACGATGACGAACGACGCAGGGACACATCGATCCCGGGTCGCGGGTAGGCCTGCCCTGCCCGATGGGTCTTCGACTAACCTGGTAGAGCCTTGTTCCAAGGTGGTAAACGTGACCCCGATGCGCTCCCTGGCCAATCGTCGAACAGCCAAAAGGATGCACTTCGATCGGTCAAGGCCGGTCTCTCAAGGAGTCATGACCCCCCCGACCATGTCAAATTATAAATACCGACAGGTCATTTGACGCCCGCTGGGAGTGAAGGCATGGAGAACAGGCTCTCGACTGGCATCCCGGGCCTCGACGACCTCGTCGGCGGCTTTCCGAAGGAGAAATCGATACTGATCAGCGGGTCCCCTGGCGCGGGGAAGACCATTATGGCCCTGCACTTCGCCGTGGCCTCGTGCGAGGCCGGGCTCACGTGCACCTACCTCGCGACGGAGGAATCCCCGGTCGACATCAAGTCCCAGGCCGAGTGCTTCGGCTGGGACCTCAACGAGTACGAGAAGACCGGCCGGCTCAAGCTCCTCAACGTCCTCGAGCGGCAGGTCAAGGCCGCCAAGGACTCGGCGAAGTACGGGAGCCCGATGGAGATAACGACGTTCATGCCTTTCTACAACCGCATCCCGGCCGAGACCGACGTGGTCGTCCTCGACAACATCGGCTCACTCGCCGTGGGCATGAAGCCCGAGGTCCTGAGGGCGCAGATGGACCTCCTCGTGTACAAGCTCTCCGAGATCGGCGCCACCTCCATCATCGTCTCCGACGAGGCGCTGTCCGAAAGGACGAACGACGTCGTGATGTACTCCGTCTACGGCGCCATCCGCCTCATGCGGCGCGAGAACCCCTTCACCAACAAGAGGGAGCGGGTCATGGACATCATCAAGCTCCGCACATCGAAGATACCGCTCGACTACGTCCTCTTCGATATAACCTCGCAGGGCATCAAGATCATCTCGACGACCAACTAGGGCCCATAGATCAGCCGGTAGATCGCTTCCTTCGCACGTTCATATCGAACCGGAACAGGAAGAGGCCGCGGGTTCGAATCCCGCTGGGTCCATCCATCTCCGATCGCGGTTAATTCGAAGTTGATGAGATGGATGACCCCAGGGATCCGAACCGACGCTCCCCGCGGGTTCGAACGCTGGATGATGCTGACGCATCATCCGCGCCGGGCGTTACACTGAGACATCAAAGGCGTCTTAATCGCCCGGTCCCGCCGGGTCCATCCGTCCTTTTTCAGGAGTAACTTCTACATCGCTTCCACCATATGGATGCATACAGATCCATTCGGGTCGAGGTCAAAAAGGGGCGGCCAAAAAGGGACTACCCTTTGCTCATGGAGAATGTCGATCGGGTAGGCCTGCCCTGCTCAATGGGTCCTCGATACAAAGGATATCGCCTTGTTCCCAACTGAAGGGAGTGACCATCGATGCGATTCCCAGGCCAATAGCTCGACGCGTGGAACGGAGGGACGGACGGGCTGGAACTTTCCGTTTGGTCCTTGACTCGCATGGTATCGCACTTTTACCGAAATGCGCCGTGACCATCGCTGTGATTCTCAGGCAATAGCTCGACGCCTGGAACGGAGGGACGTACGGGCTGGAACTTTCCGTTTGGTCCTTGACTCGCATGGTATCGCACTGTTCCCGAATGCGCCGTGACCATCGATGCGATTC
>JAKEGO010000054.1 GCA_022615805.1 Thermoplasmata archaeon | reverse complement strand
TGGCTCCCGGCATCGAGGAGAAGGGCTCGCTCATCGTGCGCGTCACCGGGGACCCGGGGGATCCGCTCGTCGGCGTGATGGTCAACGTCACCGGCGCCGGGGAGAAGCCGACCGTCAAGTCCTCCGACCAGACCGCCGCCCAGGCGCGGTTCGACGACCTTGAGGCCGGCGAGTACACGGTCTCCGTCTTCGGGGACGATGTGAGACCGGTGACGGTCACGAAGGTCGAGGTCGTAAAGGACACGATCAACTACAGGGACGTGGAGGTCGTCATCAAAAGGCCGACGATCTCCGGCTTGGTCAAGGACCCCGACGGCGACCCGGTCCCCGGCGCCCTAGTCGGTATCGTTGGCACGGAGCTCGAGATGACGACCGGACCGAACGGGACATACTTCTTCCGCGTTGGGCTGGGGCCCTTCGACGAGGACGCCTTCGCTTACGAGGACGTCGTGGTGAACGTCAACGCATCGAAGGAGGGTTTGAAGGCGTGGAACCTCACGGTCTCCGTGGGATACGGCGACCACCTCACCGGCAGGGACCTCCCTCTTCCCTGGGACGGCGAGCCGAACGAAGCCCCCGTCGCGGATGCGGGCGGGGACAGGACGGTCAAGGCCGGCGAAAGGATCACCCTTGAAGCGAGCGGCTCCTTCGACACCGACGGAGAGATAGTCCTCTATCAGTGGACCATCGGGAACCTCACGATCCCGGGGGACACCGTGTTCCAGACCTTCAATGTCGAGGGGACCTACCAGATCACGCTGATAGTGACCGACGACGACGGCGCGACGGACGAGGACGCCATCACCGTGACGGTCACGAAGGCCGACACCGGGGAGGATGAGGAGGAGGACGACGAGCTCCCGACGACCTACATCATGGGTGGCGTCGGAGCCGCCGTCGTCGTGGTGCTCCTCCTCGTGATCCGCGGGAGGTCGAAGAAGAAGGGCAAGGGGCCCGCGGCGGTCCCGCCCGTACAACCCCCGCAGCCGATGCAGCCCCAGGTCGGCGTCCTGCAGCCTGAGGTGCCGGGACAGCCCTATCAGCCCCCGCCCTATGGTTATCCGGGGCAGTACCCGCCCCAGCAGCCACCGCAGTACCCGGTCCAGTGAGCCGCGGGGATCGGGCGGCGAGCCCTAACGGCAACCGGGTCCGGATCTCCCTGCTCCAGGCGATCGGATTACCGAACGGCCCACGTCCCCCGGGGGTTCCTTCCCGGATCACAGGCCCGGCATGAGGTAGCCCATCGCCCAGCCGACGATGATCGAGACCACCGCGGCCACCCATACCATTGCGACGAAATGCACAAGGGAGCCAGCCTTGTGGCCCCCGCTCATGACCCGGAGCAGAAGGGACGAGATGAGGGAGTGGCTGACCACCAGGACCAGTATGATCGCGGCCATCAGGGTCTCGGAGAAGAAGGCGTATTCCAGGACACCAACCGTCTCCACGGTCACGGGCGTCTGGATGTCCTGGTACAACCGCTGGATGCGGTCGAGCACCTCTACCGTTATGTACATCGAGAAGGCGATCGCGATCATCACGCCGTAGAGCATGCCCGTCATCTCGGCCGCCGACTGGTACCGTTTCTTGCGGAGGCCGAGGATACGCACGAAGTTGCGGCTGATCAGGTTCGTCATCTCACGCGAGCGGCCTCCCGCCCTGAACCCCTCGACGTACATATCGCTGAACTTGGCTATGAGATCGCTCCCGGTCTCGGCGCCGAAGTGCCTCCATGACGACTTGGCGTCGATCCCGGTGCTCAACCTCTTCGACAGCCGCACGAGGTTCCCGGTCAGGGGCCCGAAGTCGTGCCTCGAGAGCTTCTGCATTGCGGTCACCGCGGCGATGGACTTCGCCTCGGCGCTCGACCCCAGCGCCCGCATGAAGGCCGGGAAATGGTCGTCCCTGCGCATGATGCGCTCCTCCTCCCGGAGGGCGATGAACCCGGGGACCGCGAGGGGCGTGATGGCCATCGCGACGATGAATGGCCAGGACCGATATGACCAGAGGCCGATGGCCCCACCGGCGCTGGTGGTCGCCAGGGCCGCCAGGCCGATCGCCACCAGGACCACGCCGACCGAGGCCAGCGCCATGGACCTCTCGATCCGGCGCTCGGCCGGGTTCTTGATCCCCGTCCTTTGCCAGGTGTACTCCTGAGGCATGCTCGACGACACTACGTACAGGAAACCTATCTCGATGATGGTGAACAGGAATATGCCGAGAGCCATGAGCGACGTCACGTTCTTGCCGGTAAGTATCGGGATGAACGCTACGATCGCTATGACGAACATGGAGGCGACGATCATCGCCACGAATATCTCCTTCATCAGGTCCATGTCCCTCAGCACACCCTCGTACCTGATGGCGTACTCGTCAAGGACCGCGTCCTGCTCGTGGGCGAAGAACTCGCTCTCCGTCTCGCCGCCATCGATCGAGAACGCGAAGCGTTCGAGGAAGTCCGAGAGCATGACCGAGGGGGTCTGGCGCGAGACGCGCCTGGCGGCCTCGGACAGCGTCAGGCGCCAGGTGCTGACGTAGAAGAAGATCTTCCTGACCTCCCGGCCCATCTCCCTGTACTCCTCCATCTCCCGCAGGAGTTCGATAAAGGTCAGTCGGGGGACGTCCTGGCTCGTGATAACGCCCATCCGCGTGATGAAGAGATGCATCTCCTCGTCGATGGCCCTGCCGCGCCTTTGCCATTCAGTGACCGGGACGAGTGCGACGAATATCAATGCCATGATGGGGGCGCATGCCAGGAGGCTCAGGAGGAGCGGGCTTCCCGTCCCGATAGTACTGAAGAGCAGCAGTATCCCGACGAAAGTCGCGATCGCCGTCGGGAGGACGTACATGAGGCCGTACCGCCGCGGCGGGATCCGGTAGTTGCCGTATGCCTTCCGCACGTCCATCGGGTCACCTCAGGCCTTCGGGGAGGCCCGCCAACCCCTTCTGGTAGTAGCGTTTGAATATCTCGTTGACCCGCCTGTATCCGAACACCTTCTGGTCAACCATCCTCTGGATGATCTCGGCCCTCCTGTCCAGCACGGCATAGATCTCACGGACGTCGGCCAGGCCCATCTACGGCGCGATGAGGTTCTCGAGGATGTGACTGTTGAAGCGCCCGCGGAAGTGGTGTCGGTCCTCCACGGGGTCCCACTGGAAGACCGTCCGGGTCAGGACACCGCCCTTCGCGGGGCTGTACCTCAGTATCTCTTCCAGCGAGTTGACGCGCCTGGTTATCCTGCCACTTTCGTAGACGAGCAGCTGGAATAGGGCGATGTTGAGGTTGTCGATGAAGCGGATCGGCACGTTGATCGGGTCTCCGGTGAACCTCTGTATGAGTTTCTCGACGGACGACGCATGGAAGGTCGATATCACCGGGTGGCCGGTCTGCATGGCCTGGAAGGCGACGTTCCCCTCCCTCCCGCGGATCTCGCCCACGACGATGTAGTCTGGGCGCGACCTCAACGCCGCCTTGATCAGGTCGAAGAGCTCGACGCGGGCCTCCTCGGGTCCGACCTCCCTGGTGATCAGCCGCTGCCACACGTCGTGCGGTATGACGACCTCGGGGGTGTCCTCCGCAGAGTAGATCTTGTAATTGTGGTTCACGAAGGTGAGGAGGGCATTGAGGCTCGTCGTCTTCCCCGAGGCGGTCTCCCCGGAGATGATGATGTTCATGGAGTACTCGAGGGCTAGCCAGAGGTACGCTGCCATGTGCGCGTCGAGGGTCCCCCACTCCACCAGCTGCGGGGCCGTGAGCGGCTCCTCGGCGAACTTCCGTATCGTGAAGCTCGCGCCCTCGCGGCTCACGTCATCGCTGTAGATTATATTGATCCTGGAGCCGTCCGGCAGGGCGGCGTCGATGATGGGGTGCGTGTCCGAGACCGGTTTCCCGATCCGCTCGCTGATCAGTCGGAGGTACTCGTCGAGCTCGGTCGAATCCTTGAACTTCAGGTTGGTCTCGAGCATGCCGAAGACCTTGTGGACTACGTGGAGGGAGCGAACGCCGACGCTGTGGATGTCCTCGAGGTTCGGGTCGTGGAGCAGGGGCTCGATCTTCCCATTGTGGATGACGTCCCTCCTCATCCGGTACTCGATGCGCTCTATCTGCTCGCCGGACACGCGGACGCCGGCGCCGATCGCCCTCTTGATGAGCCTGTTCATCGACTCCTCGAAGGCTTCGGTCTTCTCCGGGTCGAGCTCCTCCTCGGGCGCCATCTCGAGGACCCTGTCCATCACCGCACGGAACGCCTCCTCGTCGGTCTCGGTCAGGTACGGCTCGATGATCACGTAGCGCCCCTTCCTCTCCTTGTCGAGATAGACGTGGGCGTACACCCCCGGTTCCAGGGGATATATCAGGTTGGGGCGTGGAAGGCGCCTCATCGTCGGATCAAGCCTCGCGATGAACCTCGGCCGCGGGAGCCCCGTCTCCTTCTGGAACCGCCTGACGTAGTCAAGCAGATGGGGTGCCCTCCATGTTTCCTCCTTCATGCTCACCTCACACGACCCGCGTTATATCCAGGATGAGGCCCACGCCGGGCTCGATCCGGAAACCGGTGATCTGTCCCACGCGGTTCTTCGCCATCAGGAACCTGCGTATGTAGAGCAGGTGCTCTATCATGCCCTCGGAGGTGTCCACTACGACATCGATGAAGATGTCCGACGCGGACCTCATTATCTGGTTCATCGAGTCCCGGACGTCCGCGGGGTCGGCCGTCAGGATGACCAGCTTGTTCCTGCTGGCGACGTCCTTGAAGTACCTTATCGCCCGGAAGAGGGATTCCTCGTCCTCATTCCGCAGCATCGTGGACAGACAGTCGATGACGGTCACGTCCCTCTCGAAGAGCCTTGGCTCGGTAAGGAGCCTCCCGAGGTAGTGTCCTGGGAGGTGTCCCTTGATCATCGGGAAGACGGGGACGAATGTCAGCGCCTTCGAGAGGAGGTGGTCGTCGACGGCGTAATCGAGCGACCTCATCTGGTCCGAGAAACCCTTCGTCGCCATCTCGGTGGAGATGTACGTGACCTCGGCTCCGTGGAGGAGGAAGGAGTAGACGAGCCTCTGGCACAGCGCGCTCTTCCCGGCGCCGTTCTCGCCTGTCACGAGCATCATGGTCCCTCGGGGTATGCCCCCGCCGAGGAACCTCCCGAGGCCATCCCTCTCGACCTCCACCGATATCTGCTCCATCTGCGCTCCCCCTATACCCTGAACGACAGCCTGTCCGAACTGCCATACTCGGCGATGACCTTTAGGTCGTGATCGCCCGTTTCGAGCGTCACGAGGACGGTTGCGTCCACGGTCACGCCCGGGAACCATCCGGTCGCGTTGAGGATGGTGATGTTGGTGGGCATGTAGGCCGGACCGTCGATGAGGATGACGATCGCCCGATGGTTCATCTCCCTGGATCCGATGTTCTTGATGTAGACATGAAGCTCGCCGGTGACGTTGTCGTAGGGCATCGCCACCGGGTCGTTCAGGACCATCACCTGCGTCCTGAGCCTCTCAGCGTTGGCGTGGCCCCTCTCCTCGAGCGCATCGGTGAACTCCTGCGTCACGGAGTACAGCCCCGCCACGACCATCATCGCCACGACGATGGCGGCGATGAAGAAAATGGTCTGCGATACGGATGTCGCGGGCAGGTCAGGTCACCCCCGCCACGTCCATCGCGCCGTTCCCGGTGACGAGGACGACCCTCTCGACGGCCGCGGTGTGGCCTATCGCGAAGGCTGCCACCTCGCCGGGCCCCCACAGCATCGAGCCGGGGTGTCCGAGGACGATGGTCTCGTTCCACCGTATCCGCGGGGTCGCGATGTATCCATCGACCAGGAGGTCGCACTCCCACGGGTGGATCGGGGCGGAACCCGCGTTGGTGACATTGATGCGCAGCACGGTGCCATCGAGCCATACCTCGCCGATCACGATCGCCGTGGATGCCCTTTCGAGGGAGATCATGTCGCGTTCGTCCACAGCATCCCGCGTGACCCTGGTGACGTCGTCATAGGTCTGCACGAAGTCCGCCGCCACGACCACGACGGCCGAGAAGATGATGACCGTAGCGACCGAGACCGACAGGCCCAATCGGTCACCCCTCCTTTTCCTGGGCCAATTGATCAAGCTTCTGCTTGAGCCGGTCGAGCTCCTCCTCGTCGATGAGGGGGACCTCCATGAACGAGTTCTGGTCCTTCTGCCGCACTCTCGGGGGCGCGGTCGACTCCTCGAAGGGCGAGTCGACGAAACCCCCTTCCCCATTCGCGAACGGCACTGCCGGTGGTGCCTGGTCCGTGACCTCTGGGAAGGCGACGTTCGCAAGGATGTCGCGAGGGGCGACCTCCAGCAGCCGCCGGACCTCCTCGTCGATCGTCTCGATGATCGAGGGCTCAACCCTCACCCCCTTGATCCTCTGTATGAAGAGGTACGAACTGATCGTATCCTCGGGCCTCAGCTTCCATCCGTCGCTCTCCTCGCGGTCGAGGGGGATCCTCTCACCGTCGCTGTTGATCGCCTTGTCGAGGGGCGCAACCTCGAACCTGAGCGACCTGAGGTAGGTCATCGCCTTGGACTCGATCAGGTCGTCGATCCAGCCGATCTCCTTGTAGTGCTCGAGGAGGTTGGGGATGTCATACCCCGACATCCTGGCCTGGAGGAACTCGAGCCACTTGAGTATCCAGATCTCGGAGACGAAGGGTTCGTCCCGCCGCCCCTTACCGCCGGGAGACCCCGAATAATCGACGAAAGGGTTGAGGTCGAGGGACAGTACGTCGAACAGGGAGGCGATCTCCTGCATCCGTAGCTCGAGGGTGTACAGGGACCTTCTGACGTCGTCCATGCTGCTGATCGTGGTGACCATCCTGTCCGACTTATCGCGCAGCGATTTCAGGTCGGCCTCGGCGCTCGCCCGGAACCGTTCGAGTTCGTGTAACGCCTCGACGATGCCCTCGAGCCCCTTCGCCGCGGCATGGGAACTCATCCCCTTGGCGTCGGCGCCCTCCGCAGGGCTCCGTCCGCCTTCCGCGGCCTTTTCGTCCACGACCTCGACGACCGCCTCGGCCCGCGGCGAGACCTTGCGGATAGTCGGCATACCGAGTATGATCTCGTAGTTGTGGGACGGGACATCGTCGGCGGCCGTGCGGCTCCTCTTCAGCGCCATCGTCATCACAGGGGGCTCAGATCAGGTTGAGGTAGTCGTCGCTCAGGTCCCATGGGGCGATGTACGACTGCATCGTACCCGGGACGCGATCCTGGGGGATCATCCTGACGGTGAACTTTTCTCCGGGATTCACGGCCACGCCGCTTGCGCCCAGGTCGATCGCGATCTCGTAGATGTCGCCGCGCGAGATTATCGGCACATCGTTGTCCTCGCTGTAGAGCTCGGCGACGGTCTTCGTCGCATTGTTGGTGTACCCGCTGTCCGTCTGGACGGTGATGATCAGGGCATCACCGTCGTCGCCGATGAACATCCCCTCGCTACCGGCGTTCAGGGTGATGATGAGGAAAAGCGCCGTTATCTGCCGGCCGCCACCCGGATCGGTGACCTGCCCAGTGGACGTGTGGATGGCCAGACCCCCGGTGGCAGATCTGGCGGCGTCCGACCCTGTGAGCTCAGCCTTCTGCTCGAGCTCGTATGCCGTCTGGATGATCACGGCGGCGGCGATCGAAGCGACGAGTATGAGTGCTATGAACACGATCAACGTCCCGATACCGATGGCCGCTTCTAGGTCCCTCCGAAGTCCTTTCAAGCATTGCATAAGCTCCCTCCAGCCTTGCTGATGGTCAAAAGGCCGTTCTCCGTATAAATAATGTTTGGTATCGGGTGTGACCTTCACGACGCTTCGCGCCCGGACATCAGCGGGAATGAACGGGCGGCCGGGTCCGATGAACGCATCGGTCCGAAGCATGCCCTCTTTCGAATGGAAGAGTGGGTGTTGGAATTACCGGTCTATCCCCCGGAAAACCGCATTCCTGGCCGACAGTCGGCGATTCCCATCAAAAATAAATACCACCACCACGATAGGGCAATCGATGGCCGCACTGACCTTCTATGGGGGTGTTTCCGAGATCGGTGGGAACACCATCCTCCTGGAGACCGACGGCCTAAGGGTCCTGCTCGACTTCGGCGTGAGCTTCGCGAAGCAGGGCCGCTACTACGAGCGATTGCTCCAGGTGCGCAACCGGACGCTCCTTCGCGACTTCATAACCCTCGGGATCGTCCCGCCGATAGATGGCCTGTACAGGAACGACCTGGAGTCCCCACAGGGGATCGACTCCCTTCCGGTCTACCGCGAGCACCCCGATCTGTGGCAGACGAGCGTGACGCCATGGGAGGAATCGGAGGAGAGGATCGACGCGCTCCTGCTGACCCACGGGCACATGGACCATGCGCAGCACATCCCCCTGATGGACCCGCACATCCCGGTCTACTGTTCGGGCGACACGCGCATCCTCCTTGAGACCATGGACGACATGCATCAGGGGGTAAGCTCCGAGTTCGTGCACACTGTGGCATGGGGCCTCAAGACCAACCGGACGGGAAAGTTCCCTGGGTCCCCGAAGGTCGGCGGCATCCAGCAGGTCGACAGGGTCTTCCAGACGTTCAGGCCGCCATCGGACTTCAAGATCGACGGCTTGGAGGTGAAGGCCTTCCCCGTGGACCACTCCGTCCCCGGTGCGGTCGGATACATATTGAATACTGGCGAGGAGACCATCGCCTACACCGGCGACTTCCGTTTCCACGGCGACCACTCCCACTGGACGATGGGATTCTTCGAGGCCGTCGCCGAGGACGTCGACGTGCTCATTACGGAGGGTACGCGCATCGACAGCGAGGAGAAGGACGGCGAGCAGGTCGTCCGGGACAAGGCAACGGAGCTCATCCAGGGGACCAATGGGCTCGTGATGGTCAGTTACTCCTGGAAGGACCTCATGAGAACGAAGTCGATGCTCGAGGTCTCCCGTCGGACTGGGAGAGAGCTCGTCATCTCCCCGCGCACGGCCTACTTCCTCTACAAGATGGGCTCCCATGTGGAGGCCATCGTGGGCCTGAAGGTATACGTTCCGCGCATGGGGTCGATGATCTACACCCCTAGCGACTACGTCCACGAGAAGTACCTCGCGGGCTACTCCCTCGACTGGAACGAGGACAAGCCCGACATGACGCATCTCAACGACGGCATCAGGGCTTACGACATCTCCAGGAACCCGGGCCGCTACCTCCTCCACCTGGACTTCCACTCGTTCAACGAGCTCCTCGACCTGGGAAGATTGGAGGGCAGCACGTACATCAACGCCCAGAGCGAACCATACAACGAGGAGATGGCCGTGAGCGACACCCTGATCGAGAACTGGTTCAGCACGTGGGGCATCAACCCGCCGCAACACAGGCCGATCGATCTCCCTTCATCCGCCCATGCCTGCGGCCAGGAGATCAACGAGGTGATCGCCACGGTATCGCCAAAGCTCCTGATCCCGGTGCACACCATGAAGCCGACGATGTTCCCGAAGACCGTCAAAACATTGCATCCGGAACCCGGCGTGAGGTACGACCTGACGGAACTCCTGTGAGGCCCTGGCTTCCTGGCCATGCCGCGCGCCACGAGTTATCCGATCGGGCCCCCGGGGCGCATGGAACGATGATCCGCCCCCCTCTTTTTTCATCTGGATCGTTCCTCGGATCGATCTCGCGAGGGTCCGCCGCCGATACCTTCGGAGCAAGGTCCCGGACCGATCGCGGTGCTCAGGACGACTGCACCCCCTAAATTGGGTCGATCGTCAGTTCCACTTCGCGAGGGTCCGGGCGCCCCTTCATTTGGAACTGAGCCCCGGACGGATCGCGATGCTGAAGACCCCTCTCATCATCTATCTTCTAGCGTGATCCTCGGCTTAACATCGCGAGGGTCCGGGCGCCCCCTCATTTGGAGCTGAGCCCCGGACGGATCGCGATGATTAAGACCCCTCTCATCATTTATCTTCTAGCGTGATCCTCGGCTTAACATCGCGAGAGTCCGGGGC
>JAKEGO010000053.1 GCA_022615805.1 Thermoplasmata archaeon | reverse complement strand
GGGCCTCGCGCTGATATTCCTCACGTTCTTCGTGCCCATCCGCCTCGCTCTCGGGAGGACGGTCAAGGTCCCGCTCCTGGTCGCCAACCTGACCGTCATCTGGAACATAGCCGCGTGGCTCGTGCTTCCCCTTATCGCCATCCGCATCGAATACAGCGGCTCGGGGGCGGAGACATGTTTGGCCGGTAGCTGCGCATTCGTCCTGTTCCTGATGGCGTTGCCGCTGGCGATGTGCCACGCGAGGGGGATCTCACGGTGGTGGTGGTACCGGGATGCATATTCGCACAATGTGCGGTCCACAGCGCCCCTCAAGGGGAGGGTGCCACCAGTGCCGCCTTCGGAGCTTCGGACCCTTCTGTCCGGCGTCATTCTCTTCTTCATTTCCCTCGCCATGTTAATCGTCATCGGACTTATTGTCGTATTACTGATATTGATCGGGTCATCATCCTTGGCCCGGTCGGGCATCTACTTCCTCCCCCTGATGCTCCTCCTCCTGTTCGCAGTGGCCCTGTTCAAAGGCGCCCAGCACGTCATGCAGGAATTGGACGTGAGCCGGAAGAGATCCCGATCGGCAGGTTGGGGAGGAAAAAGTAAGCCCGGGTCGCCGGCCAGGACCCAGATGGCGCACCCTGCTGATCCTGTACTCCTCGCCCTGCTGCTTTTCCTGCTCATCGTTGCTGTCCCACTCGCCGGGTCGTGGTGGGTGGCCAGTTCCTCCGCGACAGACGTCCTCTTCGTCTGCTTTCCGATCTACATCCTCATTTTGATGTGGGTCACGCTAAGGGACCTGCACTCGCGTCCCAGACACGATCCACCTCACCATGGCCAACCGCCATCGACGGAGCTTGGTCCATGGACCGAACCCTTATGGGGCACGCGGCACCGCAGGTAAGTCCCGATGGGGAAGCAAAAAGAAAGGGCCGGGACGGCCGTCTCGCCGTCCCGTTCCATGTCCCGTCACGGTGCCGTTCAATACGTCGGCATGAACATTGTGCCCGTGAAGAGGCCCATCGCCACTATCGATCCGCCGACTATGAGGCCCATGCGCAGGTGGTTGTCCAGCTTGTCGTTGAACATGCCGCCGCCGATGAGGGCCATCGACAGGACCGCCATGCCGAGCCGCACGATTATCAGGGCGTTCTTCTGGCCCTCGCGCGCATCCTGTAGCTCGTCAGCATCGGCAAGGTCGTCGTTGTCCGTGATGATGATGGTCGATGCGTACAGGGCGCCGATGAACAGCAGCAGCACGCCGAGCAGGGCCATCATCCCGATGTTCTTCATCGTGAAGATGCCGCTCAGGCCCATGCCGGCCGCCGGCGGCCCGTACCTGTCCCTGCCGTACCTGTCGTCGTAACGGTCGCGGTCGCGACCCCAGTCCTCGCGCCTGTAATCGTCGCGGGGGGGCTCCTCCCGCCTCGGCGGCTCGTCCCTCCGCTCTTCCCTGCGTTCGTCACGTGGAGGTCCATCCATGGCATCCACCCGTGCACGTATCGGGGGCTTCGTTTATAAAGGTATTCGGAGAGAGGCGGTGGACCGCGAAGGGCGCTTTGATATGGTCCGGATCGTCGAAATACGGGCGCGAACCGGTTCCTCCGGCGAAATATGACGCACAGCCCCCGGGGTGGTGAATCTAGGCATAGATATAACGGTAATGGTGATAACACGCGAAACGATATATATACGCAGGGGGGATTCGAAATCACGGTATGCAGGAAGACGGCGGGGTGATTGTATGCGTTTCACCACCATAGGGCTGATATGCCTCGTTCTCGCGATAACGATATCAGCGTTGCCCTCGGGCGAGGGCCTCGACGACATCATCACGTTCCATCGCTACTCCTGCGACGGTCCCCTGGCCGACGTCTTCAACGAGGGGGAGACCATCTACGTGAACATCTCCGACGGCCGCACGATCGGCGGCTCGAAGCGATACGAGATAATCTACGGCAATGGATCGCACATCAACATGGAGTGCTGGGACAACGGCAACAACGTCGACAAGGTGGAAAGGGACAGGTGGTACTCGGGAGCGTTCACGCCCTTCAACACCGCCGTCCCGTCGACGTACCACCGGAAGATATTCTTCGATGGGGACGGCAACTACTCCGTCCACTGCGACCTGGACCGGAGGGGCGGCGGGACGTCGCAGATCTTCACCCTGTGGATCCGGCCCTTCGAGCTGTTCGTGTGGTCCGTCGTCGAGAGCTCGCCGCACGTCTACTTCAACAACGCGACGAAGGTCCTCTACTACAGCAACGACCAGGCGTTCAGCGCGGCCATCGACGTCAGGCTCAAGGACAACAAGCCCGGCGCGGACGACAGGACGAGCTGGGCCGAGCCCGCTTTCGGCTCCTTCCCCTCGGACGCGGACTACCAGAGCGACCGCCACTGGGACTTCTGGTACACCCTCGACATGGGGGAGACGTGCGACGGCAACCTCTCGTTCGGCGCCACCGACAACCAGCACTACACCGCGATGACCTACATGACGGTCGTGCTCGACAACGACCCGCCCGTCGTCTCGAACGTGACCGTGCACGATCCCCATTACGTCGGGCCGGTCTACCCGTGGTGGCGGCCCGCGTCGATCGCGGGCGGAGAGCTCAACGTCACCTGGGACCACGTGGACGAGTCTGGGCCGCTGACCAGCAGTCTCGACTGGGACGCCACCGACGACGCGTACGACCAGCTCGGCATCGATCCGGGGCTGGACCGGTGGGAGGTCGTCGTCGGCCTCGATGACGACGGCTCGTGCCTGATCAACGTCACCATCGGCGTGACCGACCAGGTGAGCAACACCGGATACGGCTACACGTGGGCCGGCTTCGACCTGACCCCGCCGTCGGCCGTGACCATCAACGCCACGGAATCGTCCGACAACATCCACTTCAACGGGACCCTCCTCTACAGCAACGATCAGGTCATGTCGGACGCCTTCGAGCTCATCGTCGTCGACGACGAGAGCATGAGCGGCAGGTCCGACGCCGCCGGCTCCATCGCATTCGGGAACGCCCCGAAGGACGCGGACTACGTGGCCGGGGGCGGGTGGAACCTCCTGTACGTCATAGACATGGGCGAGGTCTCCGGCGCCATTACCATCACGATGTGGGACAACGTGGGCAACGCGGGGACCGCGGTCGTCCAGACCCTGCTGGACAACGTCATCCCCGAGATCACGACCACGCTCGCCGAGACGAGTCCCTGGATGTTCATCGACGGCTCCCTCTACTTCGGCGACTCCATGCCCTCCGCCCAGGACCTCACGATCGCCGGCACCGCGACCGACCCCCTCGGCCTATGGCGGGCGGACTTCACCGACGAGCCCAACCTCGCGTACTCACCGCCAACGTGCACGATGAGCGGCACGACGGACGGCTGGTCCGGCATCTACGGGTTCGACTCCGTCAGCACCGACGGGGACGGCATAATCGTGGTCCGCATCTACGACGTCGTGGGGAACATGAACAGCACGACATTGATCTACGTGCGCGACCCGCTCCCGCCGAGGCTCTCCACGTTCAACTACGTCGACGGAGCCATCGTCAACGACGGCCATGACATGCTTCGGTACACCGACCCATGGCGAGCCCACGCCGCGGTCGATGTCCAGGAGGCCATGACGGCCCTCTACAGGGTGAACGTATCGATCGATGACGTCCCGATGGACGAGTGGCTCCTTCCCCGGGACGGCGTGTTCAACGTCACGAGCGCGATGGTCAACTGGACGGGGTGGCACACCATCACTTGGTCGGCGAGCGACGCGGTGAACAACACGAGGGTCCTCGAGACCTCGGTCCTGCGGGCACCCAACTCGACGGACCGCAGGCTCAGGCTCCGGCTGGACCCGACGGCGCGCACCCTGGTCGACATATCCGACGAGCCGGACTTCGGGGCCTCGATCTCCATGGCGCCAACGCAGGACGTGTGGGCGTCGGTCATGGAGTACCCGCTGAACCCCATCACCGGGTATCCCGCGGGCAACTACACCGGCGACCCTGGCCGCAACTACACGACCTTCCGCTACCTCGACATCGGGGTCAACAGGACGGCGTACTACGGATCCGCGTCGATACGGATCTATTACACCGAAGCGGACATCCATCAGATAGCCCTGAAGGAGGACGCCGTGTTCGGCATGGTCAGATGGGACGGAGATGAGTGGCGATGGCTGACGTCCAGCGTGGTGTCGCGAGTGAACCAGACCATCGGTTTCCGCCTCTACTCCGGATACGTCGAGGTCACCCTCAGGAACCTGTACAACCGCAGCAACATCTTCGCCATCGCGGGATGGCGTTACCGCGTGACGATCCGCGAGGACCTATGCGACACGAACATGACCATCTTCCGCGACAGCCTCGTCAACTCCTACCAGCGGGCGTTCACCATCGTTTTCAGGAACATCGGCGCGGCCGCCGACGACTACTTCCTCAACGCGACCGGGCCGAACGACTGGATGATCTCCTGGATCGAGGGGCTCGACGTCCGCCGGACGATACGGAGCGCTGAAGCCCTCGAGAACCAGACGGTCACCCTCTACGTCGTCATCCCCATGGGCGGGGCGAACGTGTCGGCGGGCGCGTCGGGCATGGGGATCGCCTACGGCATCCGCGTCACGGTGGAGTCGATCACCGACCTGCACAGCGCCATGAACCCGTGGCGCGGGGACTACCTCGACCTCGTCGGGTTCATCAGGCGCACGGACCTCGAGGTGAGGACCGTGACGTTCGACCGCATCTTCTCGTTCATCGAGGGGCAGGCCGTCATCGTCTACGTCGAGGTCTACAACCACGGGAACTACACGACGGAGGACGCGTTGGTCAATGTGAGGATGAGCGCGGGCGGCTCGGTCACCGACCTCGGGACCCTTGCGATCCCGGACGGTGCGCTCGAGCCCCTCGACAGCGCATGGCTCATCTTCGTCACCGAGGCGCCGGAGGACCTCGAGGAGATGTCCTTCAACGCGACGGTGACGTACGGCGGCGACGAATACGATGTCGAGTCGAACCATCTCACGACGGATGTCGGCGTGGTCCACAGGCCCTACGCCGCCACATCCACCGCGCTGCCGGCCCTGACAGCGCTCGCGCTCGCCGGGTTGGCGATCGCGCTCCGCCGTCGCACCGAGTCCCGGGACGACTATTGATGCCGCGCCCATGCCATCCGCGGCCCCTCCGCAGGGCGGGCGCGGGACCGCCGGAACGGGGCAGGGAATCCTTTATATCACGCAAAACGCTATCATGGGAGCGGAAATGGCGGGGTTGAGTCAAATGCGGTGGTACGCTTTCGTTGCGCTGTGTGTTCTGACGGCCATACTCGTTGCCGCTCACCGCGGCGAGTCGGCGGTGGACGTCGTATCCTTCCACAGGATCTCGGCCGAAGGCCCCTCCGTCTCATCTTTCAACGACGGCGAGACGGTGTACGTGAACGCGAGCGACGGCTCGTCCTCCGGGGGAAGCGAATCCTACGTCGTGATCGACGGGGGCGGCTCGCTGCACTCGCTGAACATGTACGACAACGGCAACCAGGGGGACACCGTCCCCAACGATGGTTTCTACACCGGCAGGTTCACGGTCTACGGGCCGATCGAGCCGGCGGTCCCCTACACGACGATACAGTGCGACAACGGCACGACGGGCTACGTCATCGTCGACCTCGATTCGAGCGGCGGCGCGACCAACATGTCCTTCGATGCCCAGTACAGCGACTTCGCGATGTGGGTGGAGTACGTCGACGACTCCTCCGACAATGTCCACTTCGATAACGGAACGAAGACACTGTACATCAGCAATGACCAGCCGGGATCCAACACCTTCACCGTCGTCCTGAGGGACAACAAGGTCGGCGCGTGGGGGAAGTCCTGCGAGGGGGAGGCCGCGTTCGGCGACTCGCCCTCCGATGGCGATTACGACGACAGGCAGTGGGACCTCGATTACGACTTCGGCCAGAACGGCACGTGCGACGGCCAGCTAACGTTCACGGTGACGGACCGCGCCGGTTACGAGGCCTACGCGAACCTCACCGTGGTCGTCGAGAACGACCCGCCGGTCGTCACCTCGCTCGCCGTGAGCGACATCCCTGACCACATCGGCCCGCTGTACCGGTGGTGGCGGCCGCAGGGCCTGGCGTCGGGATTGAACGTCACGTGGAGCAACTCCGCCGGCGGCGCGCCGCTCGCAAACGCCTCGATGGACTGGGACGCCAGCATCGACGCCAACGACCAGCTCGGTATACCGTGCGGCCTGGACGGCGTGGAGAACGTCGGAGGGCTCGAAGACGACGGCTCCTGCTGGATCGATATCTCCGTCACCGTCCGGGACCTGCTCGACAACTCCGCCAGCGACTCGTACACCATCATGTTCGACGCCGACGCGCCCAACATCACGACGATCGAGGTCTCCGAGTCCCACGACAACGTCCACTTCAACGGGACGCTCCTCTACAGTAACGACGACGCCGGCATGTCGGCGCCGTTCACATTCGTCGTGGAGGACGACGAGGCCGGCAGCGGAAGGAGCGATGCGGAGGGGTCCCCCGCCTTCGGGGACGCCCCGACCGACGACGACTACGTCGCCGGCGGCGGATGGGACCTCGTATACACCATTCATCAGAACGAGGAGCCCGGGCCCCTGACGATCACGATCGCAGTGAGGGACAACGTCGGCAACGAGGCCACGGCCTTCGTGACCACCCGCCTCGACAATGCGGATCCCGTGCTCAACGGCTCCGTGTCCGAATCCTCCCCGTACCTCCACATGGACGGTACGCTCTTTTTCGGCCGCGCGATGCCGACCACGCAGAATGCCACGTTCTCGGGCACGTCGCAGGACGACGTCGGCCTCTGGAAGGTCGAGTTCTCACAGGAGGCGAACCTCGCGGCCTCCCCCGCCACCCCCCTCGCGCAATCCGGACGGGCCGACACGTGGAACGGAACATACGGCTTCTCGTCCTCGAGCACGCCTGGCGACGGGACCATCGTCATACGCCTGTACGACCTGGTCGGCAACACGGACGTCCTCTCGCAGGACTGCTCACGCGACGACTCCCCGCCCTCCATCACGCCGGCCAACTATGCCGACGGCCGGATCGTGGTCGACACCGACCCGATGGTGGTCCACGGCGACCCCTGGTCGCTGCGGGCCTCCGTGGCCGTTACGGACGACCTGACATCCCTCCACCGCGTGGACGCGTCGGTCGACGGATCTCCGGGGTCCTCATGGCTCGAGCCCCTGCCGGGGACGTTCATGGAGACCTCCGCCGCGCTGAACGCCACCGGGTGGCACCTGATCACGTGGACGGCCATGGACCACGTCAACAACTCGAGGACGATCGACACGTCGGTACTGAGGGCGCCGAACTCCACCGACGAACGCCTGAGGCGGCAGCTGAGCGTATCAGACGGCACCCTGGTCAACGCGGCCCTGACCCCGACGTTCGCAGCGACGATCCTCATGACCCCCACCTCCGCAGTATGGGCCTCGGTCATGGACTATCCGCTCCACCCGATCACCGGGTACCCTCCGGGCAATTACACCGGGGAAGCGAACAGGAACTACACGACGTTCCGATGGCTCAGCGTCGGCGTCAACCGCACGTCGCTGACCGGCCCTACGACCGTTCGCATCTACTATACTAGTTCCGAGCTCGAGCAGATCGGGCTCGAAGAGGAGGCCCTGCTGGGGATCGCGCGTTGGAGCGGTTCGGACTGGGTGTGGCTGACCGACAGCACCCTGTCCACCGCGAACGAGACGGTCGGCGGAGTGGACTACGGAGGATATGCGGAACTCGTCACGGGCGACCTGCTCGAGGGGGACAACGTCCTCTGCATAGCAGGTTGGAGGTACCGGGTCGACGTGCTCGGCGACATGCACCCGACGAACGCGACCGTTTTCAGGAACAGCGTCGTCCGGTCCTACGAGCAGACCTTCCAGGTCACGATCGCGAACATAGGGACGACGGCGGACGATTATTACGTCAACGCCACGGGACCGAACGACTGGAACCTGTCATGGGTGTCCGGCATGGGCACCCGGAGGACCCTCAGATCGATCGGTGCCGGCGAGCGGCTCACCTTGACCCTGTACGTCGTCATCCCGACTGGCGCCGTCAACTGCTCCGCCGGGTCGTCGGGAATGGGCCGCGCGTACCCGATCTCGGTCAACGTCGCCTCGATCACTGACACGAGGAGCGCGATGAACCCATGGATGGACGATTCCCTCTCCCTCACCGCCTTCATCAGGCGCACGGACCTCGAGCTCTCCAGCATCGAGTTCAGCCGGAGCTCCAGCATCGAGGGACAGGAGCTGACGGTGTTCGTCGGGGTGTACAACCACGGCAACTACACCACCGAGGACGCCACGCTGACAGTGACCATGGAGATGGCCGGCAACGTGACGGTCCTCGGCACGGTCGTTCTGCCGCGCGGATGGCTCGACCCCCTGCAGACCGCGTGGGCGAGATTCCCCGTGACCCTGGCGAAGGACATAGAGACGGCTTCTTTCTCGGCGACGGTCGCGTACGGCGGGGACGAGCGCGACATCGAGCCCAACGACCTCGAGGTCGATCACACCGTCGTCGCGCCGTCGAATCCCGCCGTTGCGGCCGGTCTCCCGGCCGTGACGGCCCTCCTCCTCGCATCCCTCGCCATCGCCCTCGGCGCCGCCCGGAGGCGTGATAGCGGGTGAGGCTCGGCCAGCACTTCCTCGCGGACCGCGAGGTGGCGGTGAGGCAGGTGGGCTACGCCGACGTCGGGCCGGAGGACACCGTCCTCGAGATCGGCCCCGGAACGGGGGTCCTGACGAGGGAGATCGCTGCCCGGGCGGGCAGGGTCGTCGCGATCGAAATAGACCCGTCGCTGGCGGAGCGCGTCCGGGAAGCCGTCCCCTCGGCCGAGGTCATCGTCGGCGATGCCCTGGCGGTGGACCTGCCACAGTTCGACAAGGTGGTCTCCAACCTCCCCTACCTCATCTCGTCGGACATCACCTTCCGGCTGCTCCAGCGCGACTTCGAGATCGGCATCCTGATGTACCAGAGGGAGTTCGCGCAGCGCCTCGTCTCCACGGGCGGGCGCGGGGTCTCGCGCCTGACCGTTAACGCCGCCCTCCGCGCCGAGTGCACGCTGCTCGAGTACGTCCCCAGGACGGCCTTCAGGCCCGTCCCGCGCGTGGACTCCGCGATCGTCGAGGTGATGCCCCGTCCGTCGGAGTTCGACGTCGACCCCGACTTCCTCGACAGGTTCCTCAGGGCGGTCTTCTCGGCCCGGAGGAAGGTGATGGCGAACACCGTCTCCCGAGAGTTCAACCTGCCGAGGGAGGACGTGGAGGCGATGCTCCCCGTCCCCGGGTGCAGGGTCGACGAGCTCGACGTGGACGAGGTCCTCGCCTTCGTCGAGGCGCTGCAGAGGGAGCGCGGCTGAGAGGGGTGATGGGGCACCGCCCCGACCGGCGAACCTGAACGCGAGGCCACCGCAGGGGCACGCTATGCCGTCTTCACCTGCCTCTCGTACATCGAGACGACCTCGTCTGCGGTGGTTGCGTCCTCCGGGGCGCGATCGTCGCGCCAGCGGCCCGTGAACCTCGGGAAGCGGACCGCGAGGCCCGAGCCCTTCCGAAGGCGGTCGAGGGCGCAGGTGTGGACCGGGCTGAGGGTTATCTCCGCACCGCTGACCTCCATGACGTACCGCGGCTCGAGCCATACGTCGGGGTCCATCCGGCTCGAGACGCGCGGGTGCCTCCTTTCCAGGCGGATGCCGTCGAGCATCTGCACCATGGCCGCGAGGGTCCCGTCGTCGAACCCCGTTCCGAGCTTGCAGACGGTCTCGAACGTGTCGTCATCCCGGTCGTACGCGGCCATCAGGAGGGCGCCGTAGACGCCCGAGCGCTTGCCGCGTCCGCGGTACGCCCCGACCGGGACCAGGTCCAGGGTGTCAGTGAACTCCATCCTGTAGTCGCGCTTGTACTTGATCCAGAGGAACCCGCGGGAGCCGGCCCTGTAGATCGATCCCTCGGCGGTGGACTTCGCGACGATCCCCTCTGCCCCGCGCTCCACGGCCTCCTCGAAGAAGCGCTCGGCATCCGCGGGGAGGGCCGTTTCGAGTGTGGTGGCCAGCCCGATGCGATCGGTGGGCGTGAGGACCACCGATATCGCCGCCCGGCGTTCCGGGTATGGCCGGAGGGTCATGTCCTCCCCTCCCGCAAGGAGGCAGTCGAAGAGGACCAGCGAGACCGGAACATCCTCCACCGCCCGGGCGAGGCCGTGCTTCCTCCCCCTCCTGCGGGAAACGACCTGGAAGGGGAGCATGTCCCCGGTCGCCGGGTCTATGGGGACGCACTCTCCCTCGACGATGCTGCCAGGCAACGGGCAAGCCTGCCTCAGGTGGTCCGTGACATCCGGGTACTGGTCGGTGACCCGTTCGAGCTGGCGCGAGAAGAGCTCGATGGCGCCGTCCCCGAGGAAGTGGGCCTGGACCCGCACGCCGTCGTACTTGTACTCGAGGGCGAGGCGCCCCTCGAGCCTCTCGATGATCTCTCCGAGCGATGGGAGCCTCTCCGCGAGCATGCAGTGGATCGGCACCCCCGCCTCGATCCGGAACCGCCCGAGCCCCTCGACACCGACGGAGGCGAGCGCGGCGGCGATCTCCCCCATGTCGGGATGTATGTTGTAGGCCCTCTCGATGGG
>JAKEGO010000052.1 GCA_022615805.1 Thermoplasmata archaeon | reverse complement strand
GGTCTCCGGCGCCATCCTCGACGGCGTGACGACCGACGGCATCCTCTCCCTCTCCTCCGCCCTCGGCTCCGTCCTGCGCAACTGCGAGATGAACGAGCTGAGCGTCGCGGGCATCGCGATGGAGCACTACATCCATGACATCGACGGCTCCAATCTCCACGGCGGGCTTCCGATCCTCTACGCCGAGGGGCTCGCCGGGGCGGTGAACGCTTCCGGAAAGGGCTTCATCGGCCTGGTGAACTCGACCGGGGTCGTCCTGACGGGACTCGCCGGAGAGGCGTTGGCGCTCGTGGCCTTCAGCGATGACGTGACGATCTCAGGTGCTGACGTCGTTCACCCTGGCGGCCTCACCGCCCGCTGGTCGGACGTCGCGATCGAGGACTGCGCCTTCTCCGCCGCGCGTATTGCCGTTCAGAACTGCACCGTCGATGCCGCTGGGCTCCTGGCGGGGCACCTGTGGCTCGTCGGCTCCGCCGGGACGCTGGTGCGGGTCAACGTATCGAGCCTCTGGGCATACTGGTCGGATTTCGAGGCGACGAACCTCACGTTCCAGGGAGGGGACGTCGATAACTCCACCATCGATGTCCACTCCTGGGCCAGGATAAAGGTCCTCATGACATCGCCCCGGTGGGAGCCGCTCGAGGGCGCGGAGGTAAGCGTCGCGTCGGACCTCGCCGCTGAGTACGCCACCCCCGGGTTCGGCGGAAGCGACGCCTTGACCGGCAGGAGCGGGAACGGTGCCTGGTTCCTGGCCCACGTGAGACGCGTGACCGGGAACGGAACGCAGGATGCATTGACCTCCTTCGAGGTACGTTACGGTGGGCACCGCACAGAGGAGAACATCACCGGGCTTTACGAGGGGGTCCGGACCATCGCTGTCCCGGACGAGCCTCCTTCGATGGTCTTCACATCGCCTGCCTCCGGCGCCGGGCTGGTCACGCTGCGTGCTGACGTGATCGACGAGGAGGGGGACCCCGTCAACGTCACCCTCGAGTACAGCGCGGACGGTCTGACCTGGACGATGGTGCCGACGGACAACCAGACCACGATGCTCAATTCCAGCGCGGCCGGCGTGTCCCACGCGTTCATGTGGTGGTCGACCTTCGACCTCCCTGCCCACAATGGCACCGTATGGCTGCGAGCCCTGCCATCCGACCCGTGGAACGCCGGAGAGGCCGCCGCCGCGAACATCACGATCGACAACACCGGCGTCCCGCACCCGCCGTCCGTGGACCTCCTGATGCCGGGCGACGGGGCGACCGTGAACTCCACCTCGGTGACCCTCGCCTGGCAGGGATACGACAGGGACGGCGACGAGCTCGTCTACACGCTCCTCCTCGGCCCGGCGCGGTCCGTTCCGACGTCGCACCCGATGGGCGCAGCGACCCACACAACGGTCGACCTGGAAGACGGTACGGAATATGAATGGCGCGTCATCACGAGCGACGGCGCGTTCGATGCCCCCTCCGCGCAGCGCTCGTTCGCGGTCGACCTCAACGCGACCGATACCGCGGCGCCGTTGATCTTCCATGCCCCGATGCTCACGGCCCTCCTACGCATCCCCGTGACGGTCACGGCTCTCGTGATTGACGACGCGAGGGTCGGCAACGTTTCGCTCGTGTTCCGGAGCGACGATGGCGCCGTCGCCGCCCCGATGTCGGGTGGGCCGGTGTACACGGCCACGATCCCTGCGGTCAGCGTGTCGCCCGGCCTCTGGTACTACATCGAGGCATCCGACGGGACGAACCTGGTGACCTCGCCCGCCTTGGGCGGTCCCTACAACGTCACGGTGACATCACCGACGGACGTCGAGGCGCCCACCATCGACCACGTCCCGTCGGCCGGAGCGGTGTGGGGCGAATCGCTCGCCGTGGTCGCGACCATCTCGGACGACAGGTACGTCGAGTTCGCCGAACTGCTTTTCATCGATCCCAGGTACATGTTCGGCCATTCCGGCGTCGAGATGTTCCCCGTGTCCGGGGACAGGCGCAACGGCACCTTCATCGCCGTCATACCCGACTACGCGGTCGCACCTCCGTCCGCGAGGTACTGGATCCGCGCGACCGACGGCTTCTCCAACGCCACCGTCGGGAGCGAGGCGGACCCGATAACCGTGTCCGTCGCGGCCGCCGAGAGGGTCGTCACCGCGAGGGTCGACTTCTCGGGCGGTCATGCCGACGTCGCCGTCGCCATCCTCGGAACAGGGTCGATGTCCGCATCCCTCGCCACGGACCCCTCGGGAGGGAAGGGGGCCCATGTGGGCATCTTCATCGAGGTGGATGTCGATCCCTTCGACGCGAACGTCACATGGGCGAACGTGACGATATTCCCCGGCGACCTCATGCCGGGCATCGAGCGATCGCGCCTTCACATCCATTACTGGGACGCCGTGGGCGGACAGTGGCATCCGGCGGAGAGGACCGGCCCGAACGTGCGGGAAGGCTACGTTTGGGCGAACGTCACGCACTTGACCATCTTCGCCCCGATGCTGGAACCCCGCGAGGCCGGGAGGGATGCGGACATGCTCCCGCTCGTCCTCGTCGCCGGGGCGGTCATCGCGTTCATCGTCCTCGCCGTCCTCTTCCTGCGGAGGCGAAGCCTCGTGGACCGCCTCAAGGCGCGGGCAGGGAAGCCCAGATGCCCCCGCTGCAGGGCGGAACTGGAGGACACCATGGCGCACCGGTGCCCCGAATGCGGGGCGCTCCTGCCCACGAAGATCGAGGAGGACGCCTGGCGCGACGATGAGACCAGCGGGGAGCAGATCCTGAAGCTCATCGAGGGGCGCCACCGCAAGGAGGGGGCGGAGGCCGTGAAAGGGGCCGAGGAGGAGGTCCCCGCCGAACGGGAGGCGCCGCCGGAGACGCACGAGCCGTCGGTGGACTTCCAGGGGCTGGGCGCCACCGGAGGGAAGCATGTCGAGAGGTACCCCAGCATGAGGGCCAAGGTGCCAGGGGAGACCGGGCCCGGGAGCGTCGATGGGGCCAGTGGGCCGTTCGCGAGGACGGGGCGGGCCATCGCACGCGAGCGGGCAGGCGGCGAGGGCGACGACCTGATGGAAGGAGACGTTGCCGGGGACACTCCCGAATACGAGGAGGCGCCGGAGGACGCCGAGGACGGGGGCGAACCCGAGGACCTTGGAGCGACCCCGGAATGGGGAGGGAGAGGAGGCAGGAGAGGCGCCGGGATCAGGGACATCCCGGACGAGGGAGGTCCCGCGGACGGCATCGAATACGAGGACGACGGTGCCGAGGACGGGACTGAAGACGTTGCGAAAGTCAAATGACGGATGCGACGCGAAAAATGCAGCAGGGACGGGACGCGAGCCTCCACACGATGTGGCAAGGCCATGGTGAATCTGGACCAGCGCGAGGTGAAACATGACAGTAAGGTTAAATACGCTCTCGATGATAATAGGGACCGCAAGGTACACGGTCCGAGGTCTTCACGAGGGGTAGGAAAAGGATGGTACGAGACGAGAAGGGCGGTTTGAAGACGGTCGAGGATTACATATCTGACCCCACCGACTTCAGCGGCCTTGGCGGATCTCGAGACGAGTTCATCCGCTCGAAGACCACCGTGAGGTTCGAGGGCCCCAACGTGATCTACATGGTCATGCTGGTGAACGTCGAGAAGCGCCCGATCTACGACATCCTCCTGAAGGTAAATGCGCCGGAATCGCTCCTCACGACGACGCCAAGCGTGAAGATCCCGCGGCTCCTGCCCGGAAAGCCGGAGGTCGTCAAGATCACCCTGAGGCCGACCCACGTGTGCGGCACCGTTGAGATCTCCTCCGAACTGCAGTTCGTGAACCCCAGGACCGACCACGTCAGGAACGAGGAGGTCCCCGCGGTCGATCTCTCGATCGATGCACCGATCGTGTACCCGCGGCCTGTCGACACCAACGAGTGGATGTCCACTGCGAAGGCGTTGATCAACACTGCAGAGCGCATCGCGATACCGCTTCCAGCCAACGCCATCCTGGACAAGTTGACCGAGACGCTCAAGGGCGTCAACATGTACGCCCTGGAGCCGAACATCGCGGAAAGCCCGAGCGGATTGAGGGCGAAGCTCCGGTTCTACTGCGAGTCCGTCTCGGAGAAGTACGCCACGTACATCGAGCTGATGGGCGAGGGCGGGAAGACGAAGCTCATCCTCAGGTCCTTCGCACAGGACAAGAAGCTGCTCATCGGCTACCACCACGCCGTCCTGGACGAGCTCGACGAGAGCCTCGCCATCAAGCAGTTCATCATGGACCCCCTGGTAAAGACGAACATCGATTCCTACAAGCGGCCCCCGCCGAAGGGCCTGATCGAGGCCGCCCAGTACGGGGGAGGACATGCGCTCCCGTCGCCCTCGCAGTACGGCGCCGGGCCAGCCCCGGGGTACGCGCAGGGCGGACCAGGTGCAGCCGCAGGGCCCATGGGCGGGGGAAGCGGTCCGGGCGGGACCGAGTCGAGAGGCTCCAGCATGATCGGCGGGAGTTCCGCCGGGGCGAAAGCGATCGGACCCGTCGGGTCAGGCGAAGCAGCCTTCTCGACGAAGCCATCGGACGGGCCGAAACAGGAAGAGTTCCTGATACGCTGCTACAAGTGCCAGCGCAAGATGATCGTCCGGGTGCGCGAGCGCCCCGCGGTCATCCAATGCCCCTACTGCGGCGCCAAGGCCATGATAGAGTGAGCATTTTCTGGTAACAACTATTTGAACCTCCGGGGCGGTCATCAGAGCGGAGATGCCTGGTATGCGCACGATCCGGATCCTGGGATATGCGGTAACGATGATATTGGCTTCCATGGCGATCGCCCTGCCATTGGCCTCGGGGGCGACGCACTACGTCAATATCTCGGGGTTCGCTTTCAGCCCGAAGAACATCGTGGTCGAGGTGGGGGATACGGTCACATGGACGAACAACGACTCGACCGTGCACACGGCAACCGAGGATTCGTCCTCTTGGGACACAGGCGACATATCCGGTAGCGGAGGCACCGGGTCGATCACCTTCGATACCGCAGCCAACTGGAGCTACTACTGCAAGTACCACACCGGGATGAAGGGGAAGGTGCTCGTCAACGAGGCACCGGAGCTTCTCAACGGCGGCGTGGACCCGGCATCGGGGGACAGGAGCACGGTCTTCAACTTCACGGTCACATACCGCGACGCGAACAACCACTCCGCGCGCTTCGTTTACGTCAACATGGATGGAACGAATTACACGATGGAGAAGGTGGACCCATCCGAGATGGATAGCGAAGCGGGGATCGAGTATTACTACGAGACATTGCTCGATGACGGGACCCACTCATATCGGTTCATCGCGAACGACTGGTACGTCACGAACTCGACCTCCACGGAGACCACGGGCACGGTCATCCCCGAATTCGGTCTCGTTGCCACGCTGATGATCGTGGCGGTCATAGGGGCGGTCGCGGTCTCACGGCGGGGACGTCGCCTGTCGAACGTTCGAACGATGTCCTCCACCGGAGGTCCGTCCGCCCGGGACACCATCCGGAGAAACGTTAAATACGCAGGGACCAATCCACCGGACATCCTTGCATGAGGTCGCAATGAGACAGATGTTGATGGTGGTGCTCACGGCGGTCGCGATCGTCGCGGTGGGCGTCGGGACCGTGATCGGCCTCCAGATGCTGGACGCGGACGATGACGCGACGCTCGACGCGCCGATCTCGGTGTCGGTCTTCATCGACTACGGGAACGGCAACACGACGACCCACCACGTCAGGACCGTCAACGGCACGGCCCTCGGCGCGCTCCTCGAGGCCGCGATGCCCCAGAACGGCGGCTTCGTCGTCGAGACCACCTACTGGGCGAGCCTCGACGCCACCCTCGTCGACCGCATCGGCGACCGCACCAACGGCGATGACGGAAGGTACTGGCAGTACCGGGTGAACGGCGAGTACGTCAACGCTGGCGCGGACCGCTGCATCCTCAGCGACGGCGACCTCGTCGAGTGGAGCTTCGAGGAATCGAACTGGTGATCAAATGAAATACATGAGGGCAATGATGGCGGCATCGCTCGTGATGGTAGGCGTGGCCGGACGCCTGGCGTTCCGCGGGCTCCTGCCCCACGGCAACGAGCTCGTGATGTTCGACATGTGGGTCTCCATCGGTGCGGTGTCGGTGCTGGCGGGCTCGCTCCTCGGGACCAGATACGGCCTCCTGGTGCCGCTGGCCGCCATGGCGCTCAGCGACCTCTACATCGACACGGTGCTCGTCGGCGAGGGCGCCGCGTTCGTTCTCGAGATCGCCTTCTTCACGTGGACGGGCTTCGCGCTCGTCGGCCTCCTCGCGAGCAGGTTCGGCAGCCTCGTCGACTTCTCCCCGAGGGGCATCGGCACGCTGACGGGGGCCGGACTCCTTGGCGTCCTGGCCTTCGACGCCTGGACGAACTTCGGCGTCTGGCTCGGGCCGTTCTATGCCCACGACATCGCCGGGCTCGCCCTGTGTTACACGATGGCGGCCCCGTTCACGATGGGCCATCTCGTCACGACCACCATCGTCCTCCCGGCCATCGCGCTCCCGTACCTGTACCTGGCTCGGGCTCCGCTCGCCGCCGGGGACGCCTCGCCCGACCGGGCCGCGCTGTAGGCGGCGATGCGGGGGAACGCTCCCCTTCCGCCACTGTCTGGACCTAAGGAAATCTTTTAACCCCGGTAGGCCATCAACGTGGGAGCGTATGACCGAGAAAGGCGAAGGTCTGGCGGGGGATCCCTGGGAAGCGCTCGAGACCCCCGTGGCACATCTGGGGATGACGGAGAGCGCGGCCGCGCTCCTTGTCGAGCACGGGTACGAGCTCCTCGTCGACCTCGCAAGGATGCAACCTGGGAAGATGGCCCTGACCAGGGTGCAGGAACTGCGGACCGTCGCGATGGCCAAGCTCGAGACGTTCTCCGCCGACCTCCTGAAGGAGAGACTCGAGCCGTACGACGCCCTCACGTCCAACGTCGCGGTCCTCGATGGCATCAGCGAGCCCCAGCTGCGAGCCCTCTGGGCCGCGAACATCACGACGATATCGACGCTCGTGACCGCGAGACCCGCGCGCTTCCGCTTCCCGATCGCCCGGTGGGTCAGGGGGGCCACGCTCCTCGCCCGGGCATCGCCGGTCCCCCGCGATATCGACGGCCTGTTCGACAGGGAGTTCGCCCCGCGGTCCATGTTCGACGTCCTCACCGCCTCGCCGAGGTACCTCATGGGCATCGGTCCGGTCTACGCCCGCAGTCTCAGGCACGCGGGCATAACGACCATCGGCGCCATGGCCGCGAGGAGCGCGGCGGACCTGCGGCGGGACCTCGGTGTCTCCCCCCTGATGGCCACCGCCTTCGCGGACCGCGCCGCGGCGGCCGCGGGCATCCCCCGCAAGGCGGACCGGGTGGACGACGCCATGGCCGACCTCAGGGCAGCGGTCACCCGCTTCCGCGTGGCCGTCGACTCGAGCGACCTCGGGTCGTACGGGCGCGACATCGACGTCATGGCGAGGGCGGCCTCCGCGATGCTGGAGGAGTACCTGGACCTCATGGAGGAAGGCAGGCGCACCGGGGGGTGCGACGAGTGAAGCGCATGGGCACGGACGAGTACTTCATGGCGATCACCGAGATCGTCGCCATGCGCACCACTTGCACGAGGAGGGCCGTCGGCGCCGTCCTCGTCAAGGACAAGCACATCCTCACCACGGGATACAACGGATCGCCCAAGGGATTGCAGCACTGCCTGGACATAGGCTGCCTCCGCGACAGACTGGGCATCGCCGCCGGCGAACGCCACGAGCTGTGCAGGGGCGTCCACGCCGAGCAGAACGCCATCGTCCAGTCCGCGGTCTTCGGGATACCCATCAAGGGCGCGACGGTGTACACCACCCTGCATCCGTGCGTCATCTGCACGAAGCTCCTCATCAACGCCGGGGTCGAGCGCATCGTCTACATGGAGGGGTACCCGGACGACCTCTCGAAGGCCCTGCTCGACGAGGCGGGCATCGAGGTCGTCCGGTACGAGGGGCCGAGGCACAGGACGACGCGGATAACGCCGGAGGGCGTCGAGGTGGACGACGGCGTGACCCTCCGGTACGATTACGGGGGAAGGAGCGGGCCGATCGCCGAGGATTGACCGTCCGACAACCGAAATGTTCATCAGCGCGGAAGCCGATCAGCCGCAGGTAAGGACCAGGGATGCAGGCCTGTGACATGGCTCCCGCTCGAGAACGCCGCGACAGCATGCTGCCCAACAGGGTTGGGGTACCTCGAATTGCTCCTGCTTGCCCTCGCCTTCTTCTCTATACTGCTCGTTCGTTTGGCGATATCGTACGGCAAATATCGAACGGAACTGCTCTCATGGGCGGTCCTGATAACGGCCACGATCGTCGCTGTAGCCAGCGTATTGGTCATATTGATGGTCATCCTCCCTCGCCCAACCTGAAATATTCTGGGTTTGTGTCAGGGGCATTGACCTGAACAGTGGAGATCCGCGCCTGAACTCCGGTTCCGGTACCCTCAATTCCTGAGCCGCCTGCTCTTGCACCACGGGCACCTGAGGGTCTTCTTCCTCTTGCTGGCGGGTCCTTTCACGAACATCGGCATCCCGTCGATCCGATTGCGGAAAGTTTCAATGTTCATCCGGGAATATATACGAAGGGGGGGAAACGGGAGAATGCCGGGAAAAGGACGGACGGAGCACTACGGATATTTACGGTATCATTCCTTCAAATTTCGTGTTCACGTTCCAGCTGATCGCGATCGCCCTGCGGTGGCCTCTGATCGCCCATGATCGACCCTAAGAGGTCACATCACATCGGACGGTGCCCATCGGACCAGACGTCCGCTCGGCCGGCGGCCGACGGGTCACGCCCTGTTCCGGTAGAGCTCCGAGTCGACGGCCTCCCTCATCGCCTCGGTGTCCATGTCGCCGCCCATGAACTCGTCGATGGCGGCGATGGCCTCGGCGGGGTCCATCATGATCTCGTTGTAGTTGACGTAGAGGACGTCGACGTTGGGCTGCCCCTCGATCCAGGAGCGGAGGATGCCGAGGTACTTGTTGAAGAGCTGGCGGAGCTCCTCGTCGCTGACGGCGTCCGGGTCACCGCCTCGCCTGACGACCATCTTCTTCTGGGACGCGAGGATCTCGTTGATGTTGCGGCGGATGAATATGATCTTGTATTCGTAACCCTCGGGGAGCTTGGTGACGAGCTCGGCGAGGACCTTGACAGCCTTCCCCTTCGCTTCCGGCAGCCATGCCGTGTCCTCCGGCAGTCTCTTCACGCGCTCGAACTCGAAGTAACCCTTGGGATTGTCGACGTCCGCCGTGCGGACGTTGTCGGTGAGCGGCTCGATGCCCCCGGCCTCGAGCATCTTCATGAGCATCGACGTGCCCGAGCGCGGCAGGCCGGAGACGACGGTGACGACCTCTCTGTCCATGGAGACCCATCAAAGGATGCCACTATATTTAACTTCTGAGAACGGCGGGCGGCGCCCATCCTGGGGGCACTCCACGCTCGCCACGATCCCGGGGAGGAAGGCGGATCGAGGCGCATACCCCCCGGCCATGGGCGGGGCGACCTGCCTATTTCCCCGCCTCCTCCCACTTGTCGAGGAGGTATCGGCCCTTCCCGGTGATGGTGTAGGTCGTCTGTCCTGGCTGGCCTGGCTGGCCCGGCGTCCCCGAAGGCGCCTCGCCGCTCGCGCAGACGCGGGACATCCCGCATCCCATGCACCCGCGGGACCCCGGGTCGTACTGGTGGTCGGCGCCGCTGACCTGGATGAACCCAAGCATGCCCATGATCTGGAGCCTGTCGCGCAGTTCCTCGGGGGAGACGTCGAGGCTCTCGGCCATCTCGCCTATGTCGCAGATGCCTGCGTCGATGTGTCGCAGGATGTCCACCGTCATGCCTTCCTGTTCCCTGACGTTGCTCATTCGATCACCTCGAACCTGACGTTGCGGGTGTCGCCGTCCCACTTCATAACCTTATCCCCTTGATATCGAACCTGTCCCGCCACGCGAGGCCTCCGGCGAGGGGTACGACGGCGAGGTAGAGGCCTGGCCTCATACCGCCGAGCGGATCATAAACGTCTCCCGTGAGGGCCGCGTCCGCCGCCGATGCGCCCAGGGCGAGGAGGTATATCATGCCGAAGATCAGCGCCAACGCGATGCCGACGTACAGGTAGGCGACCCCCTCGTCCAGCCCCGAGCGGAGCTCGTAGGCCCCGTACAGGAAGATGGCCCCGATGACGGCGAGGACGAAGGCTCCCATCGGGTCCCCCGGCACGAGGAGGAGCCTCGCGGCTCCCCTGGCGATCCCGGCCGCCGCGACGGCCTCCAGGAAGGCACCCGCCACGTACAGCTTCCCCGCGAGGAGGGCGAAGGCCATCTTCGGCCGGTTCCGCGACATCATCGCCGTCATCATGTCATCTCCCGAACCCGAGGAGGGTCCCCCCCTGGAATATCGCGAACGCCACCGTCCACGCGAGGGCGAGGCCGTAGGCGAGGGCGAAGAGGGTCCACTTCCATGAACCCGTCTCCTTCCTTATCACCGCGACGGTCGCGATGCAGGGCATGTAGAGAAGCGTGAAGGCCATGGCGCCGTAGGCGTTCAGCGGATGGAGCCCGCTGTCCGCCTGGAGGCCGTCGGAGAGCGAGGCGCCGTCTCCGGACCCCGCGCCATACAGGACGCCGAGGGAGGAGACCACGATCTCCTTCGCCACTAGGCCGAAGAGGAGGGCGACCGCGATGCGCCAGTCGAGGCCGAGGGGCGCGAGGGCGGGGGCGATGGCCCGGCCCACCATGCCCGCGTAGCTCTCGCTGCTGCCGTACTCGACGCCCGCGGGGTAGCTGGCGAGCGCCCACATGACGAGTGCCCCGAGAAGGATGACGCTCCCCGCCTTCCGGAGGTACATCGAGCCGTGCTCCCACATGTGGCGCGCGCTGGAACGCAGGGTCGGCAGGCGGTAGGGGGGCAGTTCCATGATGAACGCCGACGGGCGGCCCCTCAGGACGGTCCTCCTCAGGAGCTTCGCCGAGAGGACCGCGGCGGCGATCCCCAGGACGTAGAGCGAGAATATCACGGCTCCGGCCTGGCGCCCGAAGAACGCCCCCGCGAACAGCACGTAGATCGGCAGCCGGGCGCCGCACGAGATGAAGGGGGTCACGATGATGCTTATGATGCGGTCCCTGCGGTCCTCGATGACGCGCGTGGCCATGATCGCGGGGACATTGCATCCGAAGCCCATGAGCATCGGGATGAACGACTTCCCGTGGAGGCCGAGCTTGTACATGAGGCGGTCCATGATGAAGGCCGCGCGGGCGAGGTACCCGCTGTCCTCGAGGAACGAGATGAGGAGGAAGAGGATGAAGATGTTCGGCACGAACACGATGACGAAGCCGACGCCGCCGATGACGCCGTCGCCGAGGAGGGAGGCGAGCCACGCGGGCTCCATGTTGGCGTTCACCGCGTCGACCATCCATGCGAAGCCCATATCGATGGCGGTCGAGAACGGGGTCGCCAACGTGAACGTCAGCTCGAACGCACCCCACATGAGGGCGAGGAATATCGGGATGCCCAGGTAGCGGTTCATGAGGACCCGGTCGATCATGTCGCTCGCGGTCATCCGAGGGACGCATCGGGAGCAGACATGGGGAAGGACGGCGTTGATGGCCTCGTAGCGCTTGTCGGCCATGATGGCCTCGACCTCGACCTGGTCGACGCCCGCGAGGAAGCTCCTCACGTCGGCCTCGACGGGGCTCCCCACGAGCCCTTCGAGGACCCTCTCGTCCCCCTCGAGGAGCTTGACGGCCGCCCACCTCAGGCGGTACCTCCGCTCGATGTCTGGGTCCCTCGCGAGGATGCGCTCGAGGTCGGCGATGGACACCTCCAACGCCTCGCCGTACCCGATCTCGTGCTCGTGGTGGGGGCCGAGCCTGGCCTCCGCGATGACCGTCGCGATGAGCTCTTCCACGCCGGCGCCCTCGACCGCCGTGGTGCGGACCACGGGGATCTCGAGGAACTCGCGCATCCTGACCGTGTCGATGAAGTCGCCCCGGGCGTCCACGAGGTCGGCCATGTTGAGGGCGATGACGACACGGACGCCGAGCTCCATCAGTTGCGTCGTGAGGTACAGGTTCCGCTCCAAGTTGGTCGCGTCGACCACCTGGACGACGACGTCGGGGCGCTCTTCGACAATGTACTCCCTGGCCACGACCTCGTCGAGGGAGTATGCCGTGAGCGAATACGTGCCCGGAAGGTCGACGACCTCGAGTTCCACGCCGTCCCTCGTCGCCCGCCCGGACCTCCGCTCGACGGTGACTCCGGGGAAGTTGCCGACGTGCTGGTGCATCCCCGTCATGGCGTTGAAGAGGGTGGTCTTCCCGACGTTCGGGTTGCCGGCGAGGGCGATCCTGTAGCGCTCAACCGCCGCCATCGAGCCTCTCCTCCGCATCGACCATGACCTTCATCGCGACGCCCTTCCCCAGGGAGACGGTCCTGCCGCCGACGCCGATGACGACGCGGCCTCGGTCCCGCCCCTCACCCGTCACCACGGTCCCCTCGCGCAGGCCCATCTCGACGAGCCTCCGCCTGAGGCCGCGCCCGGCCCTGATCGCCACTACGCGGGAGGCTTCGCCCTTCTGGAGCATGACGAGGGGCCTCGGATGGGATGTACCGTCGAGGGTCCGCACCCTGACGAGGGCGGCGTCCTCCGCCCGCATCATCAGGTTGTACCCTTTGACCCTGTAGACGACCGGGTCACCTAGCGGCGCACGGCGGATGACCTCGATCTCCTCACCCGGAAGGATGCCCATGTCGAGGAGCCTACGGCGGCCTGGGCTGCGTCCCTCAAGGGACAGGACGACGACGATGTTCCCGGGTTCCACGGAGTCAAGGGTCGTGACGGCCATACGGTCACATTTCCGCTTTTTCGGTATTCTTAATATGATTAGGTTGCCCTAAATCATGCGACGTCATATTTAAACGTTTTTCCGCACGGCATCACCGGTCCCTCGCCCCAGAACGCAACATGAACGCGGACCAAGCAGCCACGGACCGTTTCACGGCCCGAGAACGGCGGACCCTTCCATCGAGTGACCTCTCATCGGCACCGCATCCGCCTCGAGCCGGGAAAGCCTTCAACCGAGGGCGGTTGCAGTGGCATTCGAAGAGCGCGAGAACGGCATCGGCCGCGAGGGATCGACATCCGCTCAAGCCACCACGGGATCCTTCACCGGGGGCCGTCAGGACATCCTCGGATGCCAGGCGCCCTCCATGCGAGCCTGCACCCGTGGAAGGCGGTTGCTCCCCATCGTGCCCGGGAGATCGGAAGACGAACTCGCGGCCGGTACGACGTGCCCGCCAATCATCTTTATTAGGGACATGGCGTTACAGTTTGGAGGGCAAATGGCCGAGAAGGAGTTCGTTCCGTACATATCGCCGGATGTCACGATACCCGAGTTCACCTTTAAGGCAGTCCTCCTGGGGGCCATCCTCTCGATAGTCATGGGCGCGGCGAACGCCTACCTGGGCCTCTACGCCGGAATGACCGTCTCGGCGACCATCCCCGCGGCCGTCATCGCCCTCGCGGTCTTCCGCATGCTGAAGAAGTACGGGATCATCGAGGGCGCGACGATCCTCGAGACCAACTTCGCGAAGACCATGGCCGCCGCCGGCGAGGCCCTCGCCGCGGGGGTCATCTTCACGATCCCGGCACTGCTGTTGCTCGACCTGTGGGACGACATCGACATCGTCAAGACCACCGTCATCGCCCTCGTCGGAGGATGCCTGGGCGTCCTCTTCACCGTGTCCCTGAGGCGGGTCCTCATCATCGACCTCGACCTCCCGTTCCCGGAGGGCGTCGCGGCCACCGAGGTCCTCAAAACCGGCGAGGAGGGCGGCCCCGGTGTGCATTACGTCACCGTCGGCCTCTTCACCGCGATGGCCCACAAATTCGCCGCCTCCGAGTTCGGGCTCTCGATCTTCCGCGAGAAGGTAGAGGGGGTCGTCAGGGCAGGACGCGCCAGGTTCTACGGGGGCGCCAACCTCTCCCCGGCGCTGATGAGCGTCGGCTACATCATCGGGCTCCGCATCTCGACCTACATCTTCCTCGGCGGGATCCTCGGTTGGTTCATCCTGGCCCCGGCCATCGGCATCATGCAGGGATGGCCTTCGCCCCCGACCGGCTGGGTCGGTCCCCACGACATCGGCGTCTACACGACCATATGGTCCACGAAGATCCGCTATATCGGCGTCGGGGCGATGGTTGTCGGGGGCGTCTACTCGATATTCCGCATGCGCACCGCCATCACGAAGGGGGTCGTCCAGGCCTTCGGCAAGACGGAGAAGAAGGGGCCCGTCATCAGGACGGAACTCGACCTCGACCTCCGGCTGACCTGGATCCTCATCGGTCTCTTCGTCATACCGATCTTCGCCATTTACTGGTGGGTGACGGAGAACCTACTGATCTCGGCGGTCTCGAGCGGAATAATGCTCGTGGCGGCCTTCTTCTTCACGGCCATCGCGGGTTACCTGGCCGGCATCGTCGGCAGTTCGAACAACCCCATCTCCGGGGTCACTATCGCGACCCTCCTCTTCGCCGCGCTCCTCCTCGTCGCCCTAGGGGCGGAGGGGGACGACGGCATGACGTCCACGATACTCATCGCCGCCCTCGTGTGCTGCGCCGCCGCCATCGCCGGCGACGTCATGCAGGACCTCAAGACCGCGCAGCTGCTCGGGGCGACGCCGCGCAACATCCAGATTGCCGTCTTCCTCGGCGTGGTCGCGGCAGCGCTCGTGATCGCGCCGACCCTCGTCGCCCTCCACGGCGCGTACGGGATCGGTAGCAAATCGCTGCCGGCCCCCCAGGCGGGCCTGATGGCGGG
>JAKEGO010000051.1 GCA_022615805.1 Thermoplasmata archaeon | reverse complement strand
GTTCACTGGCGGGCATCGTGATGAGGACGAGGAATAGGGGGATCATCAGCGCAAGGACGAACATTAGGACACCTGCCCTCCTCAGCGCCTTCTGCCTGCGCGTCCTCTCCGGTCTCATCCAAACCTCCATCTTGCGATGGTCGAAGGTTGGCATCGATGCGTGGTCGGGTCTGGATCGAACTCCGACATCGGTATGCCTGGCCTGTTTGACGGTCATTGGTCTCGGGAGGTAATAAAGCCTGCGGGAGCAACGGTAAAAAACGCGATTACTGAGAAAATTTATGTTACTATGTAGTTAATCATTATTTTTATACGTATTATCGAAAAGCCGGGTCGCCTCGACCCAATACTTAATGGCATTACTTATAAAAATAAATGTTTTATCGTTTAATGTGATTTAATTTAGATGTCAATATTTAACAAATCGATACGGTAGACGATACGGTAGAACTCGATACGTTAGCGTATACTCTATGATGCTCAATGATCCATTCGCGGGGCGAAACCAATAATAGCACGCGCTAGCATCACCATGGGGATGAACGATCTCTGGGACATCGATGTCGATTCGCGGAAGCGCCGGCTCACCTGGTGGTGGTGGTTCTGGCTCTTTTTCATCGACGATCCAGAGGATATTTCTATCGCTTCCCCTTCAGGTTCGTTCAGGGACTGGAAGGGACCTTCCGATGGAACGCTCGGTCCCAGGCAGTTCATGGTCCTATGGTCGACGAAGAACTGCAACCGAATACGGGTCGATGACCAATGGTGGTCCCCTTCGAGGGAGATAGGGAAGGGGCATGGGTCCCTCGTATTCGACGGCATGGCAGCGTCCTGGTTCTTCGATGGGAGAGAAATGCACGATCCCATGACACTCGAGAGGTCGATCTTCGGATCCCGGTGGGAAGGTGATTCGGGATCGTTGCGGCCAGTCAGTTCGGAGGGACATGAACACCTGTTCTCGGCCGATGGCGGTTCGCATCGGGTCCATGTGGCCAAGGGAGATTTCGACATCGATGTTCGCCTAGCAGGATCGGGCCCGCTTGCGGAGGGGGACTTCAAGGGAAACGTCGGCACCTCAAGGCACGGGTTCAGCATCCTCAGGAAGAAGAGACTGGCTGTAAACGGAACGTTATCATTCCGTGATACGTCAGAGCATATCACGGGAACCGGTTATTTCCAGAAGGTCATGGTCAACGCCCCGGCTCCGCCGTGGTTCTGGGGGACGGTGCACATGGGTGACGGTTCCTACGTGCAATACTTCCAACCTCACATAGGCCTCCCGATGCTTCGAAGGTCCCAGCGCGAGAGGAGCCCGTTCAACGCCGGTAAGGTCCCGGTCGCAAAGAGCATCGAGTACTACGATTCGTACACAGGGAGATCGCACCGGATGAGGGATGTGAGGGTGAAGAGGAAGATGGTAAAGGGACATCCAGTGTTCAGGCTCGCCTCACGGGAGAAGGGCGTAGAACTCGACATGGAGGTCACCACCTACGCGCGTGCCTGCTGGCGATTCCAGCAGCCTCTCCTCGGACCGATCTCGACGCTGCTGTACTATAATGAATATCCCTCGAGGCTCACGGAACTTCGCTTTACAGACGGAGACCGCGAGGTGACCATCGAGGACGTGGGCGGCGGGATAGGTAACGCCGAGCACAGTTGGGGGCTACTGTTCTGATCGATGACCAGGACTCGATGAACAATGCTACAAAGTAACACGATGAACGTGATACTACTTGACACGGAGACCTACCTCAATCGACGATCCTCTTGCCTTCCCATCGTGTCACACGAGGCCGCTTCGAGAGGCTTTCTGGCCCGGGCGATGTCGATATCATCCCTTGGACATGAAGTTGCTCTGTCCTGCGGCGGGCGTTATAGGGCGACGAATAGGATGAAGTTTCACCGCATCGACCACTGGGATGGGAAGTTCAGGGCTGAGAGGTGCACATGATCTCGGATTCGAACGACCGCTGTCGGCCGTCATCCGTGGAACGATTCGCCAGCCACGACTCCGGATGTGGGGTAACGCGCGCGTCGACCTATTTACATCAACCTTTTTAACGCCATCGTGCATTGATGGGGCGTGATACCGGTATCCAAGGACGTCACCAGGCTCGATTCCCATGGAATGCTGGACGCCGCGATGGCCCTCCCGGAACAGATCGAGGTATCGCTAGACATCCGTGTCGAGGTTGATGGAGAGGGCATCAGGAACGTGGTCATCGCCGGGATGGGAGGCTCGGCTATCGGGGGTGACATCGTCAAGGCGTGCTGCGCCGATGTGGCTATCGTCCCGATCGAGCCAGTGCGAGGATTCACCCTTCCGGCGTACGTCGACGAGGGAACCCTCCTCATCGCCGTCAGCTACTCCGGGAACACCCTCGAGACCCTCGCCATGCTGGAACAGGGCATCCGCGCTGGCGCCAGGTGTGTCGGCATCACCCATGGCGGGAGAATGGCAGACCTCCTTCACTCCAGAGGCCTCCCGTGCCTCATCGTACCGGATGCGCCCGCCCCGAGGGCGGCGACGGGTTATCTTACGGTCCCGACGTTCAACGTCCTCGAATCGGCGGGGATCGCCTCCTTCAGGTCAGAGCTGGAACGCGCGGCCGACGGTCTCCGGAAGGTCGTCCCGAGATATGCCCCCGACGCCGACGACGGCAACCTGCCCCTCGAGGTCGCGACCCTGCTGGCCGCGAGGGTCCCGTACGTCTATGCCCCGCGCCCGTACCTCCCCGCCGCAAGACGGTTCATGACCCAGCTCAACGAGGTATCCAAGGTCCTCGGGCACTGGGGAGAGGTCCCAGAGATCGCGCATAACGAGATCGTCGGATGGGACATCGGAACCAGGGGGGATGAGCACGTCATCCTGATGGAGGGCGACATGTCCCACGGGACCGACGTTTTCAACGCATTCTTCAAGGAGGTGCTCGCGAGGCGCCGCGTGGGCTACACGGTGATAGGGGACGAACCCCTCTCGGGCAGGATGGGCATTTTCCACCACATAATGGTAGGGGACATTGCCAGCAACTACCTGGCCTTCATGCGGAACCTCGACCCGTTCACCATCGCGGCGATAGATGAGCTGAAGGCGCGTTACCCGGAGGGGTGATCCCACGGGGAGGATCATCGACGGCAGGGCGATCGCCGGCGAGGTCGAGTCCTCGCTCGCCAAGGAGATCGTCGGGATGAGAAGGCCACCGGCCCTTGGGATGCTCACGGTCGGGTATTCCCCGGGGACCGATATCTTCCTTGGGCAGGTCCGGGGAGCGGCGCGCCGCCTTGGGGTGCGGGTGGAGGAGAGGCACGTGGAGGCGGAAGAGGAAGCGGCGATCGAGGGCGTCCTCGACCTCGCGGACATCGCGGACAGTGTCCTCATTGGCCACCCCGTCCCGCAGGAGTTGGACTTCGATGCGCTGATGGGGGCGATGCCGCACGACCGCGACGTCGAGGGCCTCCACCCTGCGAACCTGGGACGGCTCATCTCCGGTGAGGTCCTCGTCGTTCCACCTACTCCTGCGGCATGCCTCGAGCTGCTTGACCGGGAGGTGCGCGACCTCAGGGGCTCGGAGGTGGTGATCGTCAACCACTCGCCCATACTCGGCCGTCCGCTGTCCGTACTCCTCCTGAGGCGGGACTGCACGGTCACGGTCTGCCACGTCCACACCCGCGACCTCCGGGACCACACCCGCGGAGCCGACGTGATCGTCACCGGAGCCGGCGTGCCATCCCTCATTGGCGCGGGAATGGTCAAGGCCGGCGCTGTCGTCATCGATGTCGGGATGAACCGCGTGGGCGGAAGGGTGTGCGGGGACGTTGACACCGCCTCCGTCCTCGATGTTGCCTCCGCCGTCACGCCAGTGCCCGGCGGCGTCGGTCCGGTCACGGTCTCGATGCTCATGCGCAACCTCGTACGCATGGCCATCCGCAATTGACCCGCGGGTCAGCCAGGAAGGAATTCAACAAAAGGGTTATATCCCGCGTTCCCGATTGGTCCGCTGCAACGGGGTGTGACCATGGAACGATACAGGGTGGAACGCGTCTCCGGCTCTAGCATGGACGAGCTGGAGGGTAACCTTCGCATACTGCTCAATGGCATTCCCGAGACCGAGGAGTGCGTCAGCATCAGCATGGGCATCAGGGAGGCTCTCGTCGTGATCGCAAAGGCCCGGAACATCGCCCCACCTGCTCCCGCTTCGCCGGTCTCACCGCAATTTCCGGACCAGAGGTACCCGCCCCATCAGCCGCACCAGCCATCCACGTATGAACGCACGCCGCCGGCGCAGCACGGCGCATGGCAGGCATACGAGGCCCCGCGTCAGGCCTCCCGCCCCGAGCGGACGACCGCGGCGCAGGACGGTGAGGCTGGCGCCCTCTCTGCGCTGGAAGGGATGGTGCACGAGGTCACGCCACAACCGGACACACGGTACATGCCGACGCCATCGCGGACGGCACCGGAGGTCATGGAGGATAGGCCGCAGACGGTCCAGTTCATCCCGCGGAGGGCGGTCCAGCCCTCGGCGGGCCAGACCGCCGTTCCAACCGCGACGCGCCCCCCCTCTCCGCCCCCACCACCGAGGCAGCCGGGCCAGCATCCCGAGCTCCTGTTCAGGAGCTGTTCGAGCTGCGGGAACCAGTTGATCGTCCCGCACATCCCGATATCCGTCATGTGCCCGCACTGCAAGTCGACGGTGACGATCGCCGAGTGATCTCATCGCCCATGCGCCCCCTTCGTCAGTTTCAGGTCCCCCTGCGTCATCGATTTATACCATGTGACGGATGATGACGCGTGTACATCGAGCATCCCCGCATCAGGGAACGTACCCTCGAGGCGCGGGCCTACCAGATGAACATTGGCAAGGTCTGCCTCGCGTCCTCGACCCTCGTCGTCCTCCCGACGGGCATGGGCAAAACGGTCATCGCCCTGACGACCGTGGCCGAGAGGGTCGGGGACGGGAAGGTCCTCTTCGTCGCACCCACGAAACCGCTCGTGGAACAGCACCACAGGTTCCTCACGGACCACCTCATCCTGGACGGGGTGGAGAAGTTCACCGGGGAGACGTCGCCATCGAAACGTGCCGCGATCTGGAGGGACGCGCACGTGGTCGTCGCGACCCCGCAGGTCATCGAGAACGACCTTGCGAACAACAGAATGACCCTCGAAGACGTTTCGCTGGTGGTGTTCGACGAGGCACACCGGGCCGTCGGCAATTACGCCTACGTCTTCATCGCTCAGTCGTACCGGACGGCGAAGCCGGGCGGGCTGGTCCTCGGGATGACGGCCTCTCCGGGCAACAACATGGATTCCATCCTCAATGTCTGCAGGAACCTCGGTATCGTGTGGATAGAGGCGCGGACCGAGAATGATCCGGACGTCCTGCCCTACGTCCACAGGATACGCATCGACTGGGTGCGGGTCAAGGTCCCGGAAGCGATGAAGAAGGTGGTCGCCGAGCTGAACGTGATATTCGAGGAGCAGGTCAAGAAGCTGCATGGCTGGGGGCTCCTCCCCAAGGGGCGCCGCCCGAGCGTCAGGATCCTCCTCTCCGTCAACGACACCATCCGCCACAGGATGGCGCAGGGGCGGAGCCATTCGCTGTACCAGGCCGCGACCGTCCAGGCCATCGCGATCAAGGTTAACCATGCGATGGACCTCGCCGAGACCCAGGGTATGGAGGCCCTCCGCAGCTACATGACGAAGCTCGAGGAGGAGGCCGCTGGGAGGAAGGGCTCGAAGGCCACGAGGACCCTCGTCCGCCACCCTTCGTTCGCCGCTGCGAAGGCGCTCCTGTCGGTCGAGATGGAACATCCGAAGATGGAGGCCCTCGCAAAGACCGTCAACCGCCAGCTCGCGGAGAAGCCGGACAGCAGGATAATCGTCTTCACACACTACCGGGACACCGCCGAGAACGTCACGGCCATGCTAAATGCCGACGCGTCGATCTGCGCGGTCAGGTTCGTCGGCCAGGCGAGCCACGGGGACGACCGCGGCCTGAGCCAGAGGCGTCAGGTGGAGATCCTCGACAAGTTCAAGGCGGGGGAGTACAACGTCCTGGTCGCAACGAGCGTCGCCGAGGAGGGTCTCGACATCCCCAGCACCGAACTGGTCGTGTTCTACGAGCCCGTGCCGTCCGAGATACGCACGATACAGCGGCGGGGACGTACGGGGCGGAGGAAGGTCGGGCGCGTGGTGATCCTCATCTCCGGCGGGACCCGCGACGAGGCCTACTACTGGTCGTCCAACCGCAAGGAGAGGAACATGAGGGCCGAGATCGACCGCATAAGGAAGATGCTCAGGGACGGCACCATAGACGACACATCGAAAGTGGGGACCGCCATCGCCCCACCGGCCGAGGACCCGCGGGATGCTGGAGATGACGACGACCTGGATGAGAGCGGCGCGGATGAGGGGCGGGACCCAGCGCTCGAAAGAGCCGGTATGGCCACCCCCATCGACATCCTTGGCCGCATGGGGAACGAAATGCCCACGGATGGAGAGGCAGGCGAGGACGAAGGCGGCACGGAGTGTGGCGAGGAGCAGGTGACCCTCGACAGGTACGCCGTGGATCTCAGGATCATCGCGGACATGAGGGAGTTCCGCTCCCCCGTCACCAGGGAGGTCTCGCGGCACGGCATCCTCGTCGAGGGCAAGATGCTCGAAGCGGGCGATTACATCGTCTCGACGCGCGTTGCCGTCGAGCGCAAGACCGCCGAGGACCTCGCGGCCTCGATAATCGACGGCAGGCTCTTCCAGCAGGTGAAGGACCTCGCCTCCGCCTACCCCACGCCGGTCATCATCGTAGAGGGCCCGGTCTTCTCGACGAGGGTCCCGGAGAATGTCCTCCTGGGCGCCCTTGCCAGCATGCTCATCGACTTCCGCATACCTGTCCTTAACACGGCGACGCCGGAGGAGACGGCGCGCCTCCTCATCGCGATGGCAAGGAGGGAGGCGAAGGCCGGGAGGGGTTCGAGCGTAAGGCCCGGCCGCGTCAGCCGGGACCCGGAGGACATGCGACAGTACGTCGTGGAGGGCCTACCCAACGTATCCGGTGTCCTCGCCAAGCGGCTCCTTGACCACTTCGGCTCGGTCAGGGCCGTAATGAACGCCTCGGAGGAGGAACTCCAGGCGGTCCAGGGGATCGGCAAGGTGAAGGCGAAAGCGATCATCGACACGGTGGACGGGGAGTGGCGTGGATGACCGCGGCCATCGTCACGGGCTCGTCGAGGGGCATCGGCAGGGCAGTCGCGCTCGAACTGGCTGGCAGGGGGATGGACGTCGTCGTGCATTACCACGAGGCTGAGGGCGCGGCGAGGGATGTCGTCGCCTCGATCCAGGCGATGGGCGCGGGAGCAGCCCTCGTCAGGGGCGACGTGGCGGACCCAAGGACCGCCGGCCGCCTGGCGGCCAAGGCCGTGAAGACCTTCGGCGGCATCGATGTCCTCGTCAACAACGCAGGCGCCTATCCGCGCAAGAAGGTGGATGACATAACGATCGAGGAATGGCGCAGGGCCGTCGAGGTGAACCTCTCGTCAGCTTTCTACGTTTCAAGGGCATGCATACCGCACCTCCGCAGGGCGGAACGTGGACGGATCGTGAACGTCTCTTCCGTGCTGGCACGCACGGGTTCCGGTCAGGGAGCGCACTACGCCGCCGCCAAGGCGGGCCTCATCGGCCTGACGAGGTCGCTCGCGAGGGAGCTTGGGCCCGACGGCATCACCGTGAACGCCGTCTGCCCTGGGATGATCCTGACGGACATCATGCGGGTGTATCCCGAAGAAGAGCGAGCGCGGCGGGCGGCGCAGGTCCCGCTCCGACGGCTCGGCACGCCGGAGGACGTGGCGAAAGTGGTGGCGTACCTCGTATTCGACGCAAACTACGTCACCGGCTCGACCATCGACGTGAACGGCGGGCAGCACATGGGATGACGGCCCCTGGCCGCGCGGGCATCACGCCTCGAGCACCGCCGCATGCCCCCTCTCCCATGAGCCCTTGCCGAACCATATCCAGGCGATGGCGCCGGCGGCGAGGTTCGATACCGCGATGGCGATCCAGAGGCCGTTCGCCGCGAGGCCGAGGGGGTACATGAGCGCCCAAGCGACCGGGACGGTTATTGCGATCATCCGGAGCGAGTGGATGACCATGGGCGGGACGGCGTCCCCGGCTCCCTGGAAGGCGCCGCCGATGACTATCGTGGTTGCGAGGAAGATGTACGAGGGGGTGACTATGCGGAGGAACATCCCGCCCTCGCTGATGACCGTCCAGTCGTCTGTGAAGATGGCGATCCAGCGCTCGGGCTGGACGTTCAGGACGATGGCGACGGTGACCATGTAGACGTAGGTCATGAGTATCGACGTCCGCACCACCTCACGGACGCGGTCGAACCTTCCTGCGCCCACGTTCTGACCGACGATGGTCGTCACCGCCAGCTGCATGCCCAGCGCCGGCAGGAGAGCGATGCTGTTCAGCCGGAAGCCGAGCCCGACCGCGGCGACGGTCTCGTCGCTGATGCCCGCGGCCAGGGCGTTCCAGAGGAATACCCCGATGGCGATCATGAGGTGCGAGATGCTTGCCGGGAAGCCAACCTGGAGTATCTGTCGGATGTCGTGCGAGCGGGCGCGCATGTGCCGCAGGCGGATCCGGGCCCGCGTCCTGCCGGTGGCCACGTACGTCAGGAGGAGGGCCATGACGATGCCCTGGGCCGTGATGGTCGCGAGGGCCGCTCCCCTGACGCCCATCGCCGGCGCGCCGTACCAGCCGTGGATGAGGACCGGGTCGAGAGATATGTTCACGGCCGTGCCCACGACGAGGGCGTACATCGGAACGACCATGTTCCCCTCCGCCCGGATGATGCCGCTGCAGGCGAGCTCGAGGAAGACGAAGGGCGTGCCGAGGAGGAGGATGTAGACGTAGTCTCGGGTGAGGCGCTTGATCTCGCCCGAGACGTCCAGGCTTCGGACTGTGACCTCCAGGGCGACGAGCCCGAGGAGGCCGAGCAGGACCGTGAAGATGAGGGCCATTGCGATCCCGGCGGACGCGCGCTCGCTCGCCAGGTCCTCCCGCCCCGCGCCGAGGAACCTCGAAACTATGGACGTGATCCCGACCGAGAGGCCTATCCCGACCGCCCAGATGAGAAAGATGAACGGGAACCCGAGGGCGACCGCGGCGATGGCCTCGGGGCCGAGCGCCCCCACGTAATAGGTGTCGACGAGGTTGTAGAGTATCTGGAAGATGTTGCTGACGATGAGGGGCAGGGAGAGGAGGACGATGGTCCGTGATATCTTCCCGTCTAGGATCTCACCGCCGAGGTCGACGGATCCCGTCATTACGGCCCGGAAACGGGCGAACCAGCCATCCGGCAGGGACGCGGCGGGTCCGGTCGAGGGGTGCGCCGGCCTGCCTGGATGGCCTCGCGTGGCGTCCATCGGCCGACGTAGAGCGCCTCGATAGATAACCCTTACCCTGCCGGGGGGAGGGTGCCGGCCGCGGGGCGTCGGACGTGGCGCGCGCGCTACTTCGTCATCCCCATCTCGGCGAGCTTCTCCGGCAGGTAGGTGTCAGTGACGTAGTCGAGGCCGTACTTTGCAAGTGCCTGCTGCTCGGACTTCTTGTTCATGTCGAGTTGCAGCTTGATCTCGCCCTGCCAGTAGTCGTCACCGAACCGCGGGTCGGTGAGTTCGGCCTGGAGGGCGTTGACGTCCTGGTCGGTCAACGTGTCCGTCGGGAGGTCGTAATTGACGATGTCCGATGGGGTGATCCCGAGGTAACGCGCGGTCGGCGTGGCGAGGTACTCGGATATGTGCGCGGTCTTGATCGCGCCATAGGCGACCGAGGCGAAGATGCGGAAGGACCACGGGTCGCCATCGGTGAAGACGATGACCGGCAGCTCCGTCTCCTCGTTCAGCCGTTTGATGAAGCGCCTTGTCGAGCGGGCGGGCTGCCCCTTGAGGTGGACCAGTACGCTGCGCGAGTCCTCGTCGAAGCCGTTCTCGACCAGGCGGTCGAACATACCGCCGGTCTCGATCGCGACGACGAAGTCCGCATCGACCTCTTTTATCGTGAGCTTCTCCTTCTCGACGTTGTAGGGGATGCCGTAGCCCGAATCGCCGACGTCGTCGCGGCAGTTGAAGACCTTCTTCTCCCCCTTGCGGTTGACCTCCTGGATGGTGACGTTCCCTATGACCCTGGCGCCGTCCTCCTCGGGCCTCAGCTTGAAGTCCTCGCGCAGGGACATCGTTATTATCTCGAGGTCCTCGGCGAGGCTGTTCGAGGAGTCCTGGTCCGGGAACTTGGCCATCTCCCAGCCCTCCGAGATGTAGTACATCTCCCTGAGCGTGGAGGACTTTTTGGCCTCGACCATCTCGCGGATGAAGTCGATGACGTACATCGTCCGAAGTAGTGTGTAGGCGCTGCCGAGCTCCTTCGCCGAGCGATGGGTCAGGGAGCGACCGTACTTCCACACATGATGCCGGTCGTCGAAGACGATGTTCGTCTTCGTCCTGACCGGGAGGCTCATCTTCGGGATCTCCCCCTTGACGAAGTCGTCGTAGACCTCCTGGGCGATCTTCTCGAGCTCGCTGACGGCCTTGATGTACCTGTCCTTTGCCATGACGATCACCTCAAAGCGGCTCCGCGCCGATTACCTGGTCGGCCTTCAGACCCTCGAAGAACACCTCGGCCTCCTCGTAGGCGTCCTTCTCGAGGCCCACGAGCTCGAGGGTGATGTGCCTCTTCTCGGTGGGCTCCATCTTCGTCACCTTCCATACGACGAGCCCCTCCTCGCGGCGGCTGGGCTTGGGGTCCACCTTCCCCAGTTCGGCCACGGGGACCTTGCAGGCGATCGTGATGTTCCTCTGTTTGGGGGTGTAATTGACGACATCGATGCCGACGGTCGTGATGCCCTTGCCGTCGACGACGTCATGTTCCGTGTTGTCCTCGATCACGACGACGTTCATGATCTTCGTGACGACGACGTCGATGGGCGGGACCTTCTTCCCGATCACGGATGCGCTCTTCTCGGCCAGACGCGGCAGGACCTTCTGGATGATCTCGTACTTCTCCGCGATCTTCTTCAGCCGCTCCTTCTTGTTGATATGGGCCTTCAACTTGCGGGCGCACTCCCTCAACGCGAGCTGGACCTCGTCGATGATCTCGGGCACGTCCGCGATGGCCTCCTTGGACTCCGAGGTGAATGGCACGTTGGTGGACGCGACGTGGACGAGGAGCATTGCGGGTCCGACGGGGATGCCGGTCCCACCCCTCTGCTCCAATCCGTAGGGCCGCCAGTCGATGCCCTCGACGGCGTGCGTGATCACGCAACCTCCCTGCTGGTACAGGAGCGGCACGCGGTTGGCATATCTGAGTATCTTGACCGGTGCGTCGGCGGATATGTCACCTCCGTACACGATGCCGACCTCCACCTGGAAAGGGTGCCCGGCGAACACGGAGGGGGCGCGGGTCACGGTGTGGGCGAACTTGGTGTCGATCTCCTTGCGGAGGCCCTTGCGCATGAGCGAGTCGCCGATGGGCGACAGGCAGTCCGTGGGCGGGGCCATGATCTTCACCATGTTGAAGGCCTCTAGGACCCTCATCGCCTGCACGCGGTTCATGTCCTGGGGCCGGAGCAGTTCGTCGACATCGGCCTTCCTGCAGACCTCCCGGGCAGTGCGCTGGCTGATCCTGGAGAACTCCTTTATCAGGAAGGACGTCATCCTGTACGCTTCGGTCGCCTTGGCCATCTTCATCAGGGTGCCGAGCTCGATGCCGAGAGGGTGGGGCTTGATGGATTCGGTCTTCGCCGGTGTCTTGTCGGTCACGCGGGGGAACACGTAGGTCTCGCCCGTCGGTTCGAGAAAGGTGATGTGGGCGTGCGGATTGACGATGGCGGTGGCCTTCAGGTACTCGAAGACCGATTGCCGTCGCTCCTTCGCGTATTTTGCGGACAGGGAGATCGTGACCCGCGTGCCGTGGTCCTTGTCCCAGTGGACGGCTTCGGAACGGACGACCTCGGGTCTGTTGGCCTTCGTATCGAGGTATATGTCCATCTCGTACGCGGGCATTTCCGGGCCGATCTTGGAGAGGACGCGGGCGGGCCTTCCGGTCGTCAGCTGGCCGTACATGACGACCGCGGATATACCGATGCCCTGCTGGCCGCGAGCCTGCCGGATGGCGTGGAAGCGCGAGCCGTAGAGAAGCCGGGCGAAGATGTTCTCGATCTGCTTCTTGACGATGCCTGGACCGTTGTCCTCCACCGTCATCACGAGTTCATCCTTGGTCGTTCCCTTCTCGATCTTGATGTCGATATCGGGGAGGATCTCCGCCTCCTCGCAGGCGTCGAGGGCGTTGTCGACCGCCTCCTTGACGGCGGTGAGTATGGACCGGTGCAGGCTGTCGAAGCCGAGTATCTGCTTGTTGCGCTCGAAGAACTCGGCGACCGATATCTCCTTGAGGTCCGCCGCGAGCTTGTTGGCGATCGGCTCCGCGACGATCCCGCCGGTCAATTCGCTAGCTGTCCCGTTGTCATTTGCCAACGTTCTCCCTCCGATGATGCGTTCCGGTCCTTTTCCCATCTGGCGGGCCCGCGAGTATCCTCGTGGACCCGGTTCCGGATAACGTTTTGAGGATGGCTCCGAGGGGTATAAAGGTTACGGTGGGAACGGCGGAATTTCGGGCGTTTTGCACCGGAAATCAAGGTTTTGGTTCAGCGGAAACCGTGCTCGCCCCTCAGAGGGACGAAGACGCATCCGCCGAGGTCCTCCGACCTCGTGCGCCCCCCATCCCGGCTCACCCTGATGAGGTCCTGGAACCCCTTGCCCACCGGGACAAGGAGGCAACCGCCATCGGCGAGTTGCTCGAGCAGCGGCGGTGGAACGGCGGGTGCCGCGCACGTGACGACGATCCGGTCGAAGGGCGCGTGCTCAGGGAGACCGAGCGAGCCGTCGCCGAAGTGCACGACGACGTTCGCGACGCCCGCCCTCGCGAGATTCGACCGCGCGACCTCCGCGAGCCCTGGTACGTACTCCACCGTGTGGACGGTCGATGGCGCGGCGAGCGCCCCGAGGATGGCGGCCTGGTAGCCCGAGCCGCCGCCGACCTCGAGGACGGACGTCCCCTCATCCACGCGGGCGGCCTCCGACATTATCGCGACCATGTGCGGGGCCGAGATGGTCTGCCCGTGGCCGATCGGCTGGGGCGAGTCAACATAGGGGTACGGGCCGGGGCAGAAGTGCGCCCGGTCCACCGAACGGAAGGCGTCGATCACGCGCGGGGTCCGCAGGAGG
>JAKEGO010000050.1 GCA_022615805.1 Thermoplasmata archaeon | reverse complement strand
GGCGTCGTGGGACACGAAGGGCGACTGCGGGTCCGGGACGGCTTGGACATCCATCGGCGCCCTCGCGGGAGTCCCGCACGTCTATGCCATGAGGAACGACAGGTACGTCGCGAGATCGCTCGCGGGCTCGTCGAACGCGTGGAGCGCATGGGCGCCGGCCGGGGACGACACGTGCTGGGTGTCCATCGCCGTCAGCCCGAATTACGTCTTCGCGCTGAGGGCAGACGGGAGGGTGGACCGCGCCACGCAGGACGCGACGCCGACGTGGTCCGAAGCCTACGGCGATGTCGGCGACGATGGCGCTGCCGGCCTCGACACCGTCGTCAGCGAACTCATCTTCATTCTCCTTCCGGTCATAGTGCTGGTCGTGGTGACGCGAGCGGCGAGACGGAAGGGTGGTAATGAAGGCCGCAGTGGAGGTGACTTGAGATGAGACGTGTGATGTTGGTCGCGGGGCTGTTCCTCGCGATGATGTTCGTGGCAGGGATCGCAGAAGCAGGCACCGTGACGCACTCCGCCGCGGAGGACTTCGCAGGGATGTTCGACGCCACCGAGGTGGTCGGCACGGGGGACGCGGCCTCGCTGCAGTTGGAGGCGCTCGGCAGGCCCCAATGGGAGAAACTGAGCCCCATCGAGGGGCGCTACCAGCACGGGATGGCGTACGACGCGGAGGACGAGGCGATCGTCGTCTTCGGAGGCTACTCCCCCGACATGTTGATGCTGGGCGACACCTGGGTCTACCGGATGTCCACGGGAGAGTGGAAGTGCATGAACCCCACGACATCGCCCTCGCCGAGGCAAGGGCACGCCATGGTCTACGACGCCATCAACGACCGGATCGTTCTCTTCGGTGGCGTCAGTTACTCGCCCTCCTACCGTTTCTTTGACGACACCTGGACCTACGACCTCGACAGGAACCGGTGGACGCGCCTCGATACGCCGGACGCGCCCGAGGCGCGCATGAGCCCCGCGATGGTCTATGACAGCGGGAACGGGCAGATCGTCCTGTTCGGGGGCCAAAGGCAGTACAGTCCCCATTATCTCAACGACACCTGGACCTTCGACCCCGCCCGCGGGACCTGGTCCCTCGTCGGGACGGAGCGCGCGCCCTCACCGCGAAATGGCGCGATGGCGTGCTTCGACGACGTGAAGGGCGCGATGGTCCTCTTCGGAGGTTACATCGATACATCCCCGTACCAGAACGACGAGACGTGGGAGTTCGACGTCTCGTCGATGACCTGGACCCTGATGTCGCCCGGGACCTCCCCGTACAGGCGGTACGGGGGCTCGCTCGTCAACCTGCCCGGCACCGGGAGGTCGCTCCTCTTCGGCGGCTACATCGGGGTCTCGCCTTACAACAGCAATTCGTTGTGGTGGTACGACTCGAGCGGCCCCTCCTGGAGTCGTGTCGCATCGTTCGGACCCTCGGGTCGAACGAATGTCAGAATGGTCTACAGCAATGCGGCCGGGGCATTCGCCCTCTTCGGGGGCAGCGGCAACTCGGTCAGGAACGACCTCTGGGGTTTTAACCCTGTTTCGGAGGCATGGTCCCTCATGTGGCCGGACGTCCCACTTCCGCGCCGGGAATTCGGGTTCGTGCACGACGGGAGCAACGACCGGTTCATACTGTTCGGCGGATACGATAATGATCACTTCAACGACACATGGGCGTACGATGCAGGCTCGGAAGAGTGGACGCTCATAGAGGCGACCGGCCCGCTCGAGGCGAGGTTTTCTTTCGACATGGCGTATGATTCGACCAACGAGGTCGTCGTCCTCTTCGGGGGCCAGTCGCGTTCCACCTACTACCTGGGCGACACCTGGGAGTTCAACGTCACGAACGATACATGGACGCTGACGTCCACGAGCGGACCGACCGCAAGGCGGTGCCACGCCATGGCGTACGACCCGGGCGCCGACCGGACGGTCCTGTTCGGTGGCAGCAGTTCGGGGACGTCCTACAGGACCGACACCATGGAGTACGACGCCTCCGACGACTCATGGTACAGCGGCGGCACCGGACCCGCCGGCAGGTACGATCACGCGATGGCCTACCTGGGAAACACGGGGACCGTCGTGATGTTCGGAGGGCGCGGGGCCAGCGACGAACTGGACGACACGTGGGAATACACGGCCTCTTCCGACACCTGGGCGTCCAAGAGCCCCACCAACAAGCCCTACAAGCGCATGGGGCATGCGATGGCGTACGATCCGCGGAACAACCGCGTTTACCTTTTCGGAGGCCAGGAGTCGACGAACCTGAACGACACTTATTATTATTCCGCTTCCGGGGCGAACCGATACTGGAACAAGCAGAGCCCGGGCATCCACCCGGACGGACGATTCGGCACAGGGATGGCCTTCGACGGGCGGGGCACCGGCGTCCTCTTCGGAGGATACATGTCCCAGCATATGGACGACGTCTGGCACTTCTACAGCGGCTCCAGCGAGTGGCAGCTCATCGAGCCACCTTCACGGTTGAAGTCCTATCGCTCGGACCTGATGTACGACCCGGTCGGCGGGCAGGTCGTGAGATTCGGGAACGGTCTGACCCCCTCGAACCTCCTCTGGCAGATCTCGCCGGTCGACGGCGCACTCTCCGTTCTCCCTTCCTATTTCTCATCGAGCCGACCTGTCCCGGTCACCGAGTCGCACTGCGCCATCGGTCCGATGACCTCGGACCTTCTGGTCTTCGGAGGGAGATACTACGGGATCGGTACCTCCAGGTCCCAGAACAGGACATGGTTGCGGTCGCTCGAATATCCGTACTGGGACGAGGTCTCGGAGGACGTCGGCCCGCATTACCTGACCTACACGGCGGTCGAGTGGGACGTGGACGACAACATGGGGGTCCTCTTCGGCGGGTACTATTACGACGCAGGGGAACATTTCCTGGACGACACGTGGCTCTTCGACCCAGCCACCGAGACATGGAGCCAGGCGAGCCCG
>JAKEGO010000049.1 GCA_022615805.1 Thermoplasmata archaeon | reverse complement strand
GAGTGGCGACATCGTCTTCGCCAACGCTCCGTTCGTGGACCTCTTCGGAGCCGCGAGCGGCTCCATCTTCGAGGCCGTGCAGGGAGAAGCCCGGGAGTCGGTCTTCCATCTCATGGAGGCGGTGTCGAAGGGAGGCCATGATTCGAGGGACATCGTCATCGGGGAAAGCGCCCTCAGGGTCGATGCCATCGCCACGTCCGCAGCCGCGGAGTACGTCCACCTCGTGGTCTCCGACGTGAGCCGCGACCGCGAGCTCGACGCCCTCAGGACCCTCGTGGAGAACCTCCCGCACCCGGCGGTGGCGCTCGACGGGAACGGGATCGTGACCCGCTCGTCGGAGGCCGCGCGGAGCGCGTTCGGAAGGCTCGACGGAAGGCCCATGGCCGAAGCCCTTCCCGCCCTCGCGGATTTCCTTGCCTCGGGCGAGGCCTCGGTGGAGGTCTCCATCGAGACGGGCCGCTTCAGGGTCGACCGGCACATGGCCGTCGGGCACACCATCGTGACGATGGTCGACGTTACCCGGTACGTCGCCAGGGACGACGCCATCGACAGTGAGCTCGACGCCCTGCGCAGGTCGCTCGCATCGCTGTCGTCCCTGGGGACCGCTCTCGTGCGGACGTCCGGCGACCGCGTGGTCGATTGGCCCGAGGAGGCCGCGCGACTGACCGGCGTCGAGGGGAAGGGGAGGAACCTCTTCGATGCCATCGGAATGGACCGGAACAGGGCGCAGGCCATTCTCTCCGAGGGGGCCATGAGGGCGGTGGTCGACGTCGAGGTCGAGGGCGAGCGCCTTCCCTTGCAGGTCCTGGCGGTCAGGAAGGAAGGGGACATCCACGCCATGCTCCTCGACTACACCCCCGAGAGGGGGCTGCAGGAGAAGCTCAACGAGTACGCGAGGAGCCTGGAGGCCCGGATCTCGGAGCTCGAGAGGGACCGGGGCGGCGCGGCGGCGGCGACCGAGGATAGGCTCGCCTCGCTGCGCGCGGCCATCGACGAGGCTTCGGACGCCGTGCAGGACATACTCTACGTGAGGGACTCCGGCGGCCGCATCGTCCACCTCTCGCCCTCCGGCAAGGCCGCCCTGGGCGTTGGGGAGACGCCGGTCCAGATCGTCAAGCTCCTCGCCGACCCGGACCTCGACGCCTCCAGGGCGCTCCTTGGCGGTTCGCGGGTCAGCGACGACGTCCCCGCGTTCATCGACATGATCGGCCCCCGCGGCACGGTCGCGCTCGAGATACTGGAGAGGCGGGTCGAGGGGTCGGCGCTCGAGCAACACCTCGGGAAGGTGGGAAAGAAGACCTCCGGACCGCTCTTCCTCGGCGTGGCGAGGGACATCACGCGGCGCCTTGAGATGGAGAAGCAGCTCGAGGCCTACACCGCACGGCTCGAGGCGAGGGCGAAGCTCACGGACGACGCCCTCGCGAGGCAGATGGAGGAGATGGCGTTCTTCCAGGGGCTGGCGATGGACCTGGCCACGGCCGAGGGGCCGGCCGACGGCGGCAGGCACCTCCTCGAATGGGCCGTCAAATGGCTCTCGGACCGGCCGATGGCCCTCTACCTCGTGAACGTCGAGACGGGGAGGTACGAACTCGTCTCGAAACGCGGCGTGAACGACCAGCGGTCCGCAAGGTTCGCGGTCCTGCACCCGGAGAGGCTCCGCGTCAACGAGCTCTCCGACGGCAAGGTCCCCGCGACCTTCGCTCCGAAGGAGAGGGACGCGGCCGTCCTCGGCGAGGTGGAGACGACGCTCGTGCCGCTCTTCTCGGGAGGGGACGTGGTGGGGGTCCTCGCGACGAGCGAGCGCCCGCCGGAGGGTTACACCCTCTCGTCGCTGCTCTTCAACGCGGGCATCTTCTTCGACAGGATGCGCGCCGCCGCCGACCTTAAGGGGGAGACGGGGCTCCTCGGCTCCGTCCTCTCGATGCAGAGGGCCTCCCTGGAGGCGCTCGGGCCGGACGAGATCCTGAACACGACGCTCGAGAGGCTCGTCGGCGTGTGCAACTGCGACGCGGCACTCCTCGTCATCGATGACGGGGGCCCGCAGGTCTTCAGGATCTTCCCGGCGAGGGCGGTCCGACTCGAGCCGGGGACGAAGGTCGACATGTCGGTCATCGACCTCGGGGAGATGGTCAACCAGAGGGAGGTCGTGGTGAAGGACCTCGTGGCCGACGGCACGTCGGGGGACTTCGAGGTCTCCCTCCTCGACGCGGGGGTCCGCTCCTTCCTCGTGATCCCGATCCTCAAGGGAGGCGAGCTCCTCGGCGCGATCTACCTGTGCCGGAAGGGGGAGACCCCGTTCAGCCGCGACGAGGTGCGCTCGGCGAGGGACCTCTCCGACATCGCGTCCGCGGCCGTGGACCGCGGTTTCTCCTACCGCCAGCTCGAGATGCTCGAGAAGCACTACGAGACCATAGTCGAGGCGTCCCTCGACGGCATCGCGATAGTGCGGGACGGCGAGGTGACCTACGCCAACGGGGCGATGTCCAGGGTCGTCAGGCGCAAGCGGAACGAGCTCGTGGGCAGCGAGCTCCTCTCGATCGTCATGCCCGAGCACAGGGAAAGGGTCGAGGAGGCGCTCGGCGCCGCGTCGGAGGTGGGAGAGGGCGCGGAGGTGGAGTTCCACGCCGAGACGGGGAAGGGGGAGTGGGTCGCGCTCCGCGCGACCGTCCTCGGCATCGACCACCACGGCAGGCGCGCGGTCCTCTGTATCGTCCGCGAGATGGCCGCGCCCGACCCGAGGGCCGAGGCCCACGCGAGGGAGGCGGCGGATCGTGCAAGGGAGCTCGAGGCCCTCAGGGAGGAGCACGCGAGGGCCATCCAGGCGGCCGCCGCCGAGCGCGCGGCCGATGTCGAGGCTCTGAAAGCGGGCCACGAGACTGAGGCGCGGGGGCTGGCGGAGGAGGCGCGCCGGGCGGTGCAGGTAGCGGAGGACCTGAGGACGAAGCGCGAGGAGGCGGAGCGCCTGCTCACGGCGGCGAGGGCGTCCCTCGCGTCGGCGAAGGACCTCATGGAGTCGCTGGACGAGTTCTGCCTCATCGTCGGCCGGGAACGCGAGGTCTCGTGGGCCAACTCCGCGTTCCTCCTGGAGACCGGATTCAGGGCGGCGGACCTGAGGGGCACGAGGTGGAGCGACATCGTGCCGGTGATGAAGAGGTCGGAGGCCGACGTCGCCCTCGAAAGCTCGGACGAGTTCGAGTTCCCGATCCTGGTCAAGAAGGGAGGGGACGTGCAGGTGAGGTGGCGAGCCGTCGCCGCGGGCGAGGGGCACTACCTCGTGGGGACGCCGGTCCGCGAGAGGGAGCCCGCCGCGGCACCGAAGGCCGCGCCGGGCGTCGTCGCCTTCCGCATGAGCACCGGCGGCGAGCTCGAGGACGTCTCCGGCGACGTGATCGCCCTCCTCGGCTACGGCAGGGAGGAGGTCCTGGACATCCCGTACTTCCTGACGAAGGTCACGCACCCCGGGGACGCGGAGCGGATCAAGAAGAAGCTGCTCAGGCTGATCAAGTTCAAGGAGTTCGATCCCGAGGACGAGTACCGGATATCGAGGAAGGACGGCCGGACCCTCCACGTCCGCGAGCGGCTCGAGCCGGTCTACGACGGCACCGGGAAGCTCATCGGCGTCAAGGGCGAGCTGACCGACGTCAGCGGCGACCGCGCCGAGAGGGACGGGCTCAGGGACCGGCTCGGCTTCGTCAGCTCCGTGCTGGACTCCGTCCCGGGCACGGGCGTCGTCGCCGTGGACCGGGACCGCACCATCCTCCACATGAACGCCGCCGCCGTCGCGATGCTCGGCCTGCCCGAGGAGGCTGCGATCGGCCGCACCGTCGAATCGCTCGTCGTCGAGCGCAGCGAGGTCATCGAGCTCATGAAGGCCGCCATCCGCGGCGACAGGGCGGAGGCGAAACTGTCGGCGGAAGGCTCCGACGGCAAGATGAGGTTCTGGGCCAGCGTCGCCCCGAGGAAGAAGGGGTCGGACATCGTCGGGTACGTGATGGCGCTGCGGCCGCTTGATTGAGGGCACCCCTCACATTTCCATTCCCCGAAGGATTGCACCCTGCCGCCGAGACACCCGAGCCTCATCGTTGCCTCCGGTTCGGTACGCGAACTAATCGTCTGACACGGTAGGACGCTCGCAGCACCAAATTGAACGGCGGACAGCAGAAACGGAATCGAGCGATAAGCCGGGTGCGAGCGCCCGGCGAGAGACCGTTCAGCGAGATCAAGAGAACGTTCAACGGCGGCAGGACATATGCCAACACCCTCGAACGGGTGAGCATCAAGGAGATGTTCGAGGGATTCGCGTTCGACCTCTACCAGCTCTTCACGCTCGAACGCAAACGGACAGCGGCAGCTATCGGTGGATGAGGTGGGGGATGGGGGAAATGAGAGAAAACCGAGGAAAATCTGATAAACCCCCCGGGGGATAGTGCTCCCGGAAGACCATGGAGCGCGGAAATGATGGAGAGAGAAGGGAGATCAGGGGTTACTCAAAGCCCTCAAATGGAATTTTCAGACTCTCGTT
>JAKEGO010000048.1 GCA_022615805.1 Thermoplasmata archaeon | reverse complement strand
GTGCGGCAGGAGCCTCTGGTCGAGAAGGATGGTGGCTCCATCGTGCCAGGATACGGCAAGGGGTACGCGCTGCTCCATCTGGGGCATACCTGGTCATCACCCGGCGGGTATTTCTGTCTTGCCAGGGGTGCTGTTAAGTTAAGGCCGATCGCGCCTGGAACCCGAACATCGATCGGTCATCGGCCGCACTGACCGAACTGCCCATTCGGGTTCCCGCCTTCTTGTCCGGAACCCATGAATCGTTAAATTAACCGCACCTTGCCAGGGCAGCGAAGCCTTTTGCCCCGGTCCGCTAATGCTCTGGCGATGAAGGTCATCATCGTCGGGGCCGGGGCGGTGGGCTCGCTCCTCGGCGGGCTCCTGTCAAAGGAGCACGAGGTCCACCTCCTGGGGCGGGGGGCACACGTCCGCGCCATAATGGAGGGCGGCCTGCGGGTCGAGGGGATGACCGCGGCGCACCTCTGCATCGCTGCGACCGATGACCCCGGAGCCCTTCCCCGGGACGCGGACCTCCTCGTGTTCACGGTGAAGGCTTACGATACTATCGAGGCTGCCAGGTCAGTGCGCGGGGTGCCAGCCGCGGGGACCCCCGTTCTGAGCCTCCAGAACGGCATGGGGAACGTCGAGGCCCTCGTTTCGGCCTTCGGCGCCGGACCTGTCGTCGCCGGCATCACCGTCATCGCGGTTAACCGGCCGGCCCCGGGTGTTGTCATTCATGCGGCCCCCGGCAGGGCGGTGGTTGGTAGGTCGGAGGGCGAGCCCGATGGAACGGTGGAACGCGTCGCCAGTGCGCTCTCCGCTGCTCTGCCCGTCACAACGAGCGCCAACATGGTCGGCGAAATATTCCTTAAGGCCATCGCAAACGCCGCCATTAATGGCCTTACGGCCCTGCACCGGGTCCGGAACGGGGTTCTCATGGAGAGGCAGGACCTCATGGCTGAGATGGATGCCATCGTCGCCGAGGCCGAGCTCGTGGCGAGGGCACACCGCATAGTCCTCCCGGTCGATGACGTCCGCGAGCATGTCCACGATATCGTCAGGATGACCGCGGCGAACGTTTCGAGCATGCTTCAGGACGTAGAATCCCGGAGGCGGACCGAGGTCGACTTCATCAACGGCGCCATCTCGAGGATGGGTTGGGCGAGCGGCGTGCCGACGCCGCGGAACGACATGGTGGTCGCTGCCATAAGGAGGATCGAGGCGGGCTACACGGCCAGTCGAGCTGAGCGGCGGACATGACAGAGCGCCCTACCTCAGGGGTCCGGCCTCCTGTCCACTACCCTCTTACCTCTATCGGAGGGCTCGACCGTCATGGGACCCCCGAACTCATGGCGCAATTCATTCCCCTCGAAATAACGGTCTAGGAAGATCGCGAGCGCGGCGACCTCGGAGTGCGGTTGGTTGCCGACGGAAACGTTGTGGTCCGAAAGTTCATAGATGTCCGCCGGGACCTTCTCGGCTCCGACCACCACCATCAGGTCCCTTCCCCGGAGATCTCCGATGACATCGTCCACCGGCAGGCCGTACATCGTCAGGTGGACCACTTTGCCTCTATCCTTCCATCGGCGGATCTCGCCCCGGAAGTCCTTGACCGAGCGCGAGGTGATGGTGCCGCCGAACCGACGGGTGACACCATCCAGTGCGTCACCGATGCGGGGATCGTCACCGACCAGTACGAACTCGTCCGCTCCGAAGGCTCTCGCGACGAGGGCGACGTGCGTCGATGTGCGCTTGTCCCTTTCGGGTCTATGTCCTATACGGAGTATGCTGATCATCTACCTCGACCCGGGAGTGGAGGAGCAGGTAGGTGCTCAGCGCCGTCAGTATGAAGGCGATCAGAGCATGTCCCGCTTGTCCCCCGTAGTACCCGATGCCGGAGACGATGATCACGATGGAGAGCATGAAGACAACGCCGGTCATGAACCTCACGTCAAGGGTCTCCTTCGGCCTCAGATCGATGTTCAATGCATCGATCTTCAGCAGGAGCGCCATGAGGAATCCCAGCACGGTGCTCATCAGCGCGATGCCAATCACCTGCGGCTGGAGGTACTGCACGAAGAAGTAGAAGTACGCTCCAAGCGCGGTGAAACCCATTCCCGACACGGCGGCGAGGTTCCTCTCGTCGAGCAGTTTAAGGATGTCACGAGCGCCGAATCCTGTGCCGACCGGTTCCAATCGGGGTGTCCAGCTCTTCTGTCCGAGATACTTGACTCTCTTCATTCCCATCTCCTGGTGTGTTGGTGCGTGTCGCACCCCATCCGGACCTCCCATGCAACTGAATGCTTATAAAGGTTCCGGCGTTTTTCACACTTTCACGGCACACTTCACTTTCATCGCGGTCGAAATCCATAAACCTTATTTCCAGTGGAGAAATGCCTCCCGCGGACGCGCCGACCGAGTCAATCTTTATATATCGCCACCCGCCTCAAACCGCCGATGTGGCCGAAGCCAGTGACCGTCACCGGACGAAAGACGGATGGGCGCGAGATAGTGACCCTGTCTCTCAACATTCATGTCCCCGCGAGACCGGGCCAGATGGTCATGGTATGGCTTCCCCGCGACAATTCCGGAAAGCGTAACGACGAGGTTTCTGACGAGGTGCCCATGAGCCTTTCAGGGATCTCGAAGGACGGCGTCACGATCTCGGTCAAGGGGGTCGGTCCGACCACCCGCGCGATGCTCAAGTTGCGGCCCGGAGACATGATCGGGGTATCCGGCCCGTTCGGGAAGGGTTTCTACTCGTCGGGGGAGAAGCCGCTGATCATCGGTGGCGGGATCGGCCTCGCGCCGTTGATGCCCCTTATGCGCCAGTTCCTCGCGAGGTCGTGGCCATATCTGATCGCAGGCGGAGCGACGACCGAGGACATACCCTTCCTGACCCAGCTGAGGAGCATCATGGGCGCCCGCTTCGCTACCGAGGATGGGTCCCTGGGGACGAAGGGGACGGTCATCGACGCTTTGCACAAGTTCGACCTCGGGACAGTGGACTCACTATACGCCTGCGGCCCGATGCCCATGCTCGAGGCGGTGTGGCGGGAGGTCCATGATACCGAGATCAACGTGCAGATGAGCCTCGAGGCGCACGTCAGGTGCGGCCGCGGTGTGTGCGGCTCCTGCGCGATCGGAGCATACAGGGTCTGCCACGACGGTCCGGTCTTCGACAGGCGCATGCTCGATGAGATCGGCTTCGGCCGGGACTTTTCCAAGGAGGGGATACGATCAGAGGGAGAGGGCAGGACGGCGGAGGCCAGGGCAAGGTGAGCCGACCGCCGGGAGGGCCCTATGGATTGCCCCGCGCCATTGCGCGGAAGGTCCCTATACGCGTGCCGGTGGCGGTGGAATGGCAGGACAACGGGAATGCCGTCCTCGTTTACAGGAAGAACTTCAACAGGCTCGAGCGCTGGATATCGAGGAGGTTCGGCGGCGTAGCGGAGATCCGCAGGCCGCTCGACCAGAAGGGGACGATGGTCTGGAAGATGTCAGACGGGCGCCACACGGTCGGGGAGATATGCCGCGCGATGCACAAGAGGTATGGCGAGGGTATGGAACCCGTCGGCCCCAGGGTCTGGACGTTCATCAGGATGCTCGAGGACCGCAACATCGTGTTGGTCCTGGGGAAGAAGGTCCCGCTACGGAAGAAGGGCGCCGATGTGGGCGGTGCCAGCGGCGATGGACCGGAGGTTCCCGAAGGATCGGGAGGGCACCCGAGGTCCGAGGGAGCCACCGACGAGGGCCGTGCCGATGGTGGTGATGGGGCGTGAGGAAACCTGATGCCGGAAAGGTCCTCGTCTGCCCTCACTGTCTGTCGCGAGACCTCCACTTCACGGGCGATCTCCTTGGCGCCCGGTACGAGTGCCGCGAGTGCGGCTACGCCGGCGCCCTGGTCCTGGAGGTCGAGGAGGGCTTCGACGCCGAGGCGGAAAAGGCGGAGTGAGGCGCGCGACAGGTCAGCCCTTTCTCATATCCCCGAGCCGGGCGAGCTCCTGCCTGACGAGCTCGAGCCCCTTCTCGTCGCCGTACTCGATGGCCATGGACTCCCCGCGGCGCAGGAACCTTTCGGCGACCTCGAATTCCCGCCGGTGGAGGTACATGTCCCCGTATCCCACGTACGAGTAGATCCATCCCGACCTGAAGTGCACCCTCCAGAAGGTCTTCGCGCTCTCCCTCAGCAATTCCCTGCTCCGCTCGAACTCCCCCCGCTGGGTCAGGATGCTTGCGACGTTGTACTCCATCACCGCTTTCAGCCTGAAGTTGCCAGAACTGCGCCCGATGTCGATGCCCTCGTTCCAGTGTTCGAGCGCATCATCGTGCTGACCGCGCTTGTAGAACAGTCGACCGACGTAGTTCTTGGCCTCGGCCAGGTCGTACACGTCCCCCTCCTCCTCGAATATCGCGGCTGCCTCTAGCGCATTGTCGATGTCCCTGTCCGAGACGAAGCTCAGGGCCATGAGTATCTTGCCATGCAGGATGGGGTCCATAAGGTCCTTCGAGACCCGAAGTGCCTCTTCGAGGCTCTCTCGCGCCTCTTCGCTCGCTCCCGTCCTTATCAGCGCCTTCCCCTTCCAGAGGAGGGCTTCAGTATAAAGGTCAATATATTGTATATTCGAATACGTTATTTGAATTGCTGATTCAAGCATTGAGATACAATTATACCATATACCCTCATAGTACATCATTCGTCCACGTAAAATATCAATCTCCGCTCGTAATTTTTCATCAGCTATTGGAATTCCGGATAATAACTTTATTAATCGAAGTGATTGATGATAATTACCTACCGCCACATTCAATTCAAGAAGTGTTGAATAATAATCAGATTCAGTAACTACATCCAGCTTAGTATCACATTCATCTAGAAGGCGAAGGAATTCGGATGAGTATC
>JAKEGO010000047.1 GCA_022615805.1 Thermoplasmata archaeon | reverse complement strand
TGGTCTTAATCTCGTTCCTCGCTCGCAGGTCCGACGGTCATAGGGACTTCGAGGATGACCTTCAAGATGAATCGTCTGTAGGAATTGGACGGACCCGTATTGCAGATGAGCCAGAGGAACCACCGAAGGTCCCTTGAACGACCTGATAATAGAGCCAACGCGCCTTGTTCGGACCCACGCATCAAAAAGTATTTCAACGCGCCGCGCCAACCGGGGGTCCGAGGAGAGGGTATGCCGCTCAGGGAGATCCCGCCGGTGGACAGGATGAAGCCGATACTCGAGGTGGCCGAGAGGGCGGGCATCCTCGATGAGGAGATCGAGCACTACGGGCGCCACATGGCCAAGGTGAAACTGGCACTCCTCGACAGGCTCGAGCCTCGTCCAGACGGCAGGCTCGTCCTCGTAACCACCATGACCCCCACGCGGGCTGGCGAGGGGAAGACGACGGTATCGGTCGGGCTGAGCCAGGCGCTGAACCTGCGGGGCTGCGACAGCATCGTCGTCCTCCGGGAGCCGTCCCTCGGGCCAATGTTCGGCACGAAGGGCGTGGGAACGGGCGGAGGGCGCGCCCGGGTCATCCCGACCATGGACATAAACCTCCACTTCACGGGCGACCTCTACGCCGTCGCATCGGCCAACAACCTCGTCTCGGCGGTCATCGACAACCACATCACCCGGGGGAACGAGCTTCTCATCGATCCGGCCAGGGTCGTGTGGCGCAGGTGCCTCGACGTGAGCGACCGCGGTCTCCGGAGCGTCGTCACCGGGGTCGGCCAGGGGAACGGGGTCACGAGGACGGACGGGTTCACGATCTCCGCCGCATCCGAGGTCATGGCCATGCTCTGCCTCGCCACGGGGATCGGCGATCTCGAGCGCCGCCTCGGGGAGGCCATCGTGGGGTATTCCTACAAGGGGGAGCCGATCAGGATAAGGGACCTCAACGTCCAGGGCGCCATGGCCCTGCTGATGAAGGACGCGATCCGGCCGAACCTCGTGCAGACCACCGAGGGCACGCCCGCCCTCGTGCACGGCGGTCCCTTCGCGAACATCGCCCACGGCACCGCGTCCCTCGTCGCCATCCAGATGGCACGGCGGCTCTCGGGCGTGACGGTGGTCGAGGCGGGTTTCGGTTCCGAGCTCGGGGCCGAGAAGTTCATGAACATCGTCGCCAGGGCCGGGGGCTTCCACGTCCACGCGGCGGCCATCGTCGCGAGCGCCCGGGCGCTGAGGCGCCAGGGAGGTGTCCGTGAGGGAGCGACGGGAAGGCCGGACTTGGCTGCGGTCGCGGCCGGCCTCGCCAACCTGGATAGGCACATCGCGAACGTGCGGGCGTACGGCGTCCCTCCGGTGATCGCGCTGAACCTATTCGGGGACGAGTCAGAGGACGAGGTCGCGATGATCGGAAGGCACGCCCGGGAGTCCGGCGTTCCATTCGCCATCGTCGACGCGTACCGCCTCGGAGGCGAGGGCGCGCTTTCGCTCGCGGACCGGGTGCTCGAGGCTGCGGACTCCGGAGGGTCGTCCCACCCGCTCTACGACCTCGACGACGGCATCGAGGACAAGGTCGTCAGGATCGCACGCGAGATGTACGGCGCCAGCCAGGTGGTCCTCACGGCCAAGGCGAGGGAGATGGCGCGGCTCCTCGAAGGATGGGGATTCGGCGCGCTCCCTGTCTGCATGGCGAAGACGCCGCTCTCGCTCGGCGCCGACGCCAGGGTCACCGGGGTCCCGGGCCCGGGATCCGTGTGCACGGTGCAGGATATTTCCGTGAGCGCCGGGGCGGGTTTCATCGTGGCCTTCACAGAGAACGTCAACCTCATGCCCGGCCTCCCCGCGCATCCCATCGCGGAACGCATCTTCGTCGCGATGGACGGGAAGGTCGGCGGGATCTGAGCAGGCATGGGCACCGTTCCCGGAGCCGATCTCGGCCGAGAGAGTTGGGAGGGACGGCAGAACCCGCCCGCGCGGGGTGACAACCACCTTATCTTTATATAGCGACCGCGCAATCCACGCCCAGAGGTGACGCGCACGAAGCCCGCCAGCCAGGAGAACGCGGCCAGGGCGCTGAGTCGCGAGGAGCTTCGCCAGGAGCTCGACGCCCATATCGCCGACCGCATCCGCCGACGTGTACAGGAGATCGACGAGGCTTGGCCCTGGTCCACCGAAGACCTCATCTGAACCTGGGATCGCCTGTCAAAAAGTGTCGAGAGACGTTTTAATACGGGCATTGCGTCATCGTTGGGAGAATCATATAAGGACCTGAAAGAGGTCGAACGAACGATGCGTGCCAACGGCTATTTCGGGCCGATGCGGGCGAATCCGCGGTTCCCTCGCCACCTCGACAGAGTGCTCGTGATCTCGTTGCTGGTCTTCCTCACGGTCGTCATCGTCGTAGATGGGAGGATCTCCCAGGCCTGCGATGAGATGATCGTCCGGGAGGTCAGCGAGCGCAGGCACCCTTACATGACCACCGCCATGGTGGCGGTCACACATCTCGGCTCGTTCCACGTGCTCTGGGCAATGGCGATACCAGTCGCCGGCCTGTTCATCTGGCTCCGGCGCTTCGACTTCGCGATCGTGCACCTTTCCTTGCTCGCCGGGGCGGGGCTCATCGCGGACGCGATCAAGGTCATGACCCAACGGGCGAGGCCACTCGGCGCACCTGAATGGAGCACCTACAGCTTCCCCAGCGGGCACACGATGGCCGCGATGAGCTTCTACTTCGGCCTCTTCTTCCTCATCAGCCTGCTCCACGACGACAGGTTAATGCGTCGCCGCCTGCGTGCCATCGGCCTCGCGTTCGCTGGCCTCGTGGGCTTCTCCAGGGTCTACCTCGCGGCCCACTATCCGACTGACGTGATCGCCGCCGTCGCCCTCTCCTTCGTGTGGATGTCCGCCGTGGGCCTGATCTACCTGAAGGGCGTACCAGCATGTCGGGCTGACGAACTGGAGACCTCACTGCGGGGAAAGTTGCGACCCAGGTCCTGCGCCCGGGCCAGGTGACGGCAGGGTCCGAACGCTTACATCGCCAGGATGGACCGTGACGCCCCCGAGTGGATCCTTCATCACCTTCCCTTCTCGGCGATCGCGACCGTCAGGAGCCCTCGTCGACGACCTCTGCCCTCACGAACATGAGATAGCGTTGCTCCTCCCCGGCCTCGATCGGGTGGGAGCCGATGTTCCTCTGGTAGGCGATGTTCAGGCTGCCGTCGGGCGCGATCACGATCTCGAAGAAGTCGTGCAGCGCGTGCAGGTCGTCCGTCGTGACGAGCGGCTCTGGATCGATCCTCTGGAAATAGAACTGGCTGCCGTTCCTCGGGTCCTCGGCGACGGCTGCGTAGAGGTACCACACGCTGTCCGCGGTCACCGGGACGTCCGTGGTACCGTAGAACGAGATGCCGAGCCTGTTCCTCTCGTGGTACTCGCCGTACTGGCACACGTTGACCGTGGGATAGAGGTAGACGGCGCCCTCCGGCATGCTGATGTTCCAGTGCTCGAACGTCATGCCGTAGTCGTCGCTCCGCGCCAGGTAGAGCGTCGCCGACGCGTTCCCGCCCTGCGGGGAATCCTGCCATGTCACGAACACGGTGCCGTTGTTCCCGTGGAAGACCGTCGGCATCCCCTCGCCGACGCCGTTGTTGACCATCGGGCCGACCTCGTTCGGCCCGCTCCAGGTGTACCCCATGTCGTCGCTGGCGTACATGATGATGTTCTGCTCGCTCCCGTCGCTGTAGACCTGCGCGATGTAGACGTGCTCGCCGAAGCGTTCCGCATCGATGGTCGCCCAGCCGCCCACCATCGGCTCCCCGGTCGTCCACGTAAGGCCACCGTCCTCCGAACGGTAATAGATCTCCCGTGCACCGTTCATCGAGACGCCGTTGTTCCCGAGGTAGTGGAGGATGCGATCCCCCTGGGCCGTGAGCCAGGGCCGGTCGTCGAGCTGGGTCGTGCCATGCTCCTTGGAGTACTCGTACGTGTCCCCCCCGTTAGAGAACACGTGGAAATTGTTGTCCACGAGGATGGTGTCGACGTAGTAGATCCAATCGTTGGCATCGATGGCGATGTCGCCCTCGTCGCCCGCCCAGACCGTCTTCCCCACGGTGTTCCATAGCATGTCACTGGGATCGCGCCACGTCTGGCCACCGTCGTCGCTGATGAACCACCACGACGCAAGGTAGTCCCACGATGTCTCCCACTCGAGGTCCTTGTGTGCGGTGTAGAACATGTTGCCGTTCGAGTCCACCGCCAGCGAGGGCTCGTACCCGATGACGCCGTCAGGTATATCCTGGAAGCCGAGCGGATCGAAGTAAGCCCTCTTTAGCATCACCGGCTCGCCGAGGACCAGCGGCATCGTTACGTTGCTGTCCGGTGGGATGTACGGCGACCCGCCGTCGTCATCGTCGTCATCGTCCATGTTGAGGACGGCGAAAGTCCCAGCGAGGACGACGATCGCGACCACGCCGACCGCGAGGAGCTTCCGGTTCGCCAGGATCGGCGCGAGCGGGCTCCGGCGGGCGGGGGCGGGGGAGGGCGGCGGCGATGCGGGTTGCGCCTCGACGCTTATCGATACCACCTCGGGTTCCGCTTCGGGTGCGGGCGGTGCCTGCACGGGGGTTCCATCAACGGGCGTTCCCGGGGCTTCGTTCGGGGCCTGGCCATCTTCCGGCATGGTCGTC
>JAKEGO010000046.1 GCA_022615805.1 Thermoplasmata archaeon | reverse complement strand
TCAAAGTCTTCCCTGACTCAATTGGTTGAGCCTTGTTCCAAAATGAGGATCGTGACCATCGATGCGATTCCCAGGCCAATAGCTCAATGATGAAAGACGGGGTCCAGTGCGGAGTCGGATGACGGGTAGGCCTGCCCCGATCGTTGGGTCTTCGACTCGACGGGTAGGGCCTCGTTCCCGGATGAGGGATGTGACCACCGATGCGATCCCCGGGCCAATGGCTCAACGATGGGGGACGAAGCCATGCTCGGGGATCGTCGGTCGTAGGTGGGCTCACACCGATCACTGCGGCCTTGATCGGACAGGTACGTCCTTGTTCCCCTAATGGCACCGTGACCATCGATGGGATCCCATGGCCGATGGCCCCCCGGCCCTTCACCGGTCCCCGCTGCCTCTCCACGCCCTCTCCCTGCCCCTTCCCCCCGATCGCGCTCAGGCGGCGAATATGATGTCGAGGCCCATCCTGTGGGCGAACTCCTCGACGATGCGCTCGGCGGCCCCCCAGTCGCCCACGGTCTCCTCGATGACGATCCTCCTGCCCGACTCCCGCGCCTTGAACGCGGCGAGCATCCGCGGGCCGTCCAGGACCACGTAGCAGTTGCTCATCCCGAAGGTCCTCCTGATGTCCTCGAGGAGGAACTGGTGGAGCTGGTCCTTCGGTGTGAGGACGAACTTCCTGGAGGCGAGCGGTCCATCGATGCCGTCGGCGCCGTCGAGGCCCCCGGAGAGCATCCAGTGGACGACCTCGTTCCTCTCCCTCAGGAGCCCCCTGACCAGGACGCCCTCGCCTTCGAGCTCCCGCAGGATGCGCCGGACCTCGATCATCGGCATCCTGTGCTTCATGTACGCGGACAGCTGTTCGGCCGACATCAGCCCGAACCGCTCGAAGATGCGCCGCACGACCCACCGGCGGGCATCGTGGGGTTCCATGTCGGGCTCCATGACCCTGAGGTACCGTCCCCTCGCGTCCTTGACGACGTGCAACCCCTCGTACAGACTCTTGAGGTTCCTCGTGAACTCCTCGGGGGCGAGGTTCGTCTTCGCCCGGAGCCTCGAGCGAGAGATGCCGAAGTCCGGGACCCTCAGGAGGATGTGCTTCATCATCGGCGTCAGCGGCTCCTCCTTCGCGGCCCTGAATTTCGGGAGGTCGCCGTACGTGGTGAGCGTGAGGTACTCCGGGATGAGCAGCGCTCTCGGGAGGTCGGTCGACCTCGCGTAGGCGTCGATCGATATCGGGCGCCCCCTGAGGCGGAGGGCCATCTCCGCGTCGGAGCGGACGCCGCCCATCCCGTCCACGGCCTCCGCGACCGTCTCGTACCTCGTCGACTCCTCGATGTGCTGCCTTCTGAGGGCGTAGGACAGGATGCGAGCGTCGGTGAACGTCCTGTCGGTTCCCGCCCCCTTGACCAGGTTGCCGCCTGTCCTGACGAACCCGCGCTCCGCGAAGGCCGCATGGACGTCGGGCGCAAGCCCATCGACGCCGATGCCGTTGACCGCCTTCACCCTCACGATCTCCATGTAGTAGTTGCGGTAATGGGCCCAAGTCCCCTCGAGGGCGTCCAGCACGGCGGGGAGCCTCCCGACGTCGACGACGATGTCCCGGACGTCCACCGCACCGCTCATCGGCCACATGTGCACCACGCCGGCGATGGCCCCGGCATCGACGATCACCGAGTACCAGCCGTCGCCGAACCGGGACATGACCTCGTACCTGTTCCTGAACACGTACGGGTCCTTCAGCGAGAGGACCCTCACGCCAGACCTCGCCGGCGCCGACCCGAGCATCGGGAGGAACTCCCTCATCGCGTACATCTCGACGTTGTGCTCGGCGGAGATGACCCTCGAGACCGCCCCCTCCTCCTCGAGGGCCTCCAGCGCGGCGACGACCTCCTCGTAGGGGAGGCGCAGGAAACCGCGTATGCCCACGACCGGGGCTATGCCGAAGACGTTCAGCATGCGCCGGACGAGCTCCTTCACGGGGTCGTCCGGGATCGACCCGACGTCGAGGGGGTGGTACCGGTTGATCGTGTTCCAGTAGTTCTCCATCGGCGGCTCCCGCCTGACGTACAGCCCGTGGTCGAGGCGGTCGATGGCCTCCATCACATCCTCGCGCTCGCGCCCGAGCATCTCCACGAGCTCCGCCCTCGTGACCCCCGGGTTCATCTCGATCGTCCGCAGGATCTCCATCTCCCCGTCGGTCAGCGCGGTGCGGCGGTAGGCGCCGACGTAGACCGGAGCGTCACTCGCCAGCACGTAGGAGACCTGTCCGCCCACGAACCTCCCGTGGAGGACCTCCCCCGTCGCGAGGAGGTCGAGCCATTCCCGGAAGTCGAAGTCCCGGACCCTCATGTCCACCCCGCGCAGGCCGAGGGCGAAGCCGTACACCCCGAAGTACTCGCGTACCGACCCCACCTCCCTGAACATGACGGCGGCTCCGAGGTCGGCGATGGCGTCGGCCCCGTGGACCGGTTCCTCCCCTCCGCGCTCTATCGAGATGATGTCCCGGGCGAGCATGTACTGCGGCGAATCCTTGGAGGCGACGAAGCGCCCGGAGCGCACAACGCCGCGCCTCTCGAGGTCCTCCAGGGTGACGTCGACGAGCGCCTCCTCGAGCCTGAGCCCGAAGGCGACCTCCTCGAGGACCGAGGGCCCGCGGAACTCCAGGTACCTCGAGACCAGCCGGCCGACGGGGTCGCCGGCCGTCCACGGAGGCACGATCCGCGGCGCGAACACGGCCCCCCCCTCGCCGTCGAACGAGCGTCCCACCGCGTAGGCCTCCTCCAGCCCCCTCAGGTCGTCCTCCGACGCCCTCCCCTCGACGAGGCGGTCGAGGGCGCCCTCGGGAGGCTCGCCGGAACGATAGGCGGCACAGTAGAGCGGCACCTCCTCGGCGGAGCACCACAGGGGGCCCTTCACCCAGACCGAGGCGATGGCGCCCTCGTCCACGAGTTCGCTCGCCCACTCGAGGAGCCGCTCCCTGGGGACCTCCGAGAAGGCCGCGAGGTGCTCCCCCCGGTCCCGGAAGACGTTCATCGCGCCGAAGGTGCGGAGGACCTCCGGGATGTCTGACCTCTCGACGACCGCGGGGCGCTTGGACCTGAAGTGGACGTCGACCTGCTCCTCCCTGAACATCGCCTCCTCCTCGCCGAGGACCCTGGTGAGGACGCGGCGATGGAGCTCGCGGAGCAGCGCCGAGCGGTCCTCCATCAGGACGATGTCCGACATGCCGGCGAGGACGACGGAGTGGCCGAACGGGGACGGGGTGTCGGAGTAGCCCGCTACCCTGACCTTGACCTTCCCGGACTCCATCCTCTCGAGGACGCCGATGGCGTTCCCGACGTCCATCACGTCGTGGAGTATCTCGTTGTACGTCTCGCTGATGACGGGGAAGTTCTCCGCCCTGTGGAGCGCGTCGAGGAGGCTCTGCGACCGTATCTGCTGCTTCCGGACCGAGATCTCCCGGCCCCGGAAGTTGCGGAGGATCATCATCGCCCTCGCGCCCGTGTGCCTGAACCGCTGCCTGAAGAGCTCGGACTGCCGCACCGCCCGCCGCAGCACGTCCTCCAGGTCGCCGGACCTCAGCATCCCCGGGACGTCCTCGAGGGGGACTTCCGATGCCAGCGTGAGCATGAAGTTGTCGTCCGTGAGGGAGACCTTGACGTTCTCGGAGTACTCCTGCGAGAACCTGAACGCGTAGGCCCTCGAGAGAGCGTCGTTGACCCGCCTGCCGAACGGGAAGTGGAAGAGCACGTTCGTCCGGCCCACGTCGTCGAGGTACCCCTCGATGATGACGTTCCTGTCGGTCGGGACGCTCTCCATCATGTCGAGCTGCTGCCTGAAGTAGGAGATGACGCTCCGGGCGGAGCCGAGGTCGGTGTGGTAGTTCTCCATGATGTATCCCTCGATCTCGTGGTCGGGCGTCCCCTTCGAGATCATGCGGGAGAGCTTCGCGCGGAAGCGTCCGACCTCCACCGACAGGTCGTACGTCCTGGGGAGCATCTCGCCCGACCAGGACGGTATGGTGGGCTTGCGCCCGTGGGCGTCCTGCACGTAAACCTTGTTCCCCCGGACGGCCGTCAGCTCGTATGTCTTGCCGCCGAGGAGGAAGATGGCCCCCGTCTGGAGGCGCTCCACGAACTTCTCGGAGAGTTCCCCCAGCGGCATCCCGTACTCCAGGAAGACCCTGTACGACACCTCCTGGGGGATGGTGCCGATGTTCATGAAGTAGATCATCCTCGTCCCGCGCCGCGAGGCGAACACGCCCTCCCCGGGGTCGTACCACACCTTGCCGTAGATGCCGCTGTCGCCGAAGGAGTGCCGCCCCGCGACGAAGTTGAGCACGGAGTCGAAGTCCTCGCGGGAGAGCTCCCTGTAGGGGTACGTCCTCCTGACGAGCGCGTACGCGTCGTCCGCCTTCCAGCGCCGCTCGAGGGACATGCCGATGAGGGTCTGCGCCAGGACGTCGAGCGATCCCTCGAGTATGTGTGTCCTGTCGATGGTCCCCTCCATGGCGCACCTCGTCAGCACCATCGTCTCGACGAGGTCGTTCTCCTCGAACGCCACGATGCGGCCGATCGACGTCCTGTGAAGGGCGTGTCCGGCACGACCGACCCTCTGGATCCCCTTGGCTATGCTCTTCGGGGAGCCGATCTGGACGACGAGGTCGATGTACCCGATGTCGATGCCCAGCTCGAGGGACGTCGACGTGACGACGGCCTTCATCTCGCCGTTCTTGAGGCGCTCCTCGACCTCGAGGCGCGTCTCCTTGCTGAGGCTCCCGTGGTGGGCCGAGACGTCCTCCACGCCCCTCTCCTTGAGCTTGTAGACCACGGCCTCGGTCCCCGACCGGGTGTTCGTGAAGATGAGCGTCGTCCTGTGAGAGTCGACCAGTTCCTTGAGGGTGTCGTACATCTTCTCGTTGACGATCTCGTAGGGGAGCGCCGTCACGTCCTTCACGGGGGTGAGAACCGCGAGGTCCATGCTGCGCTGGGCGCCGATCTCGACCAGGTCCATGTCCCGCATCTCGCCGTCCCGGTAGCCCGCCAGGAACGCCCCGATGACCTCCATCGGCGACTGCGTCGCCGAGAGCCCTATGCGCACGAGGTCCTCCGACGTCTGGTCGTCGAGCCTCTCCATCGACAGCGCGAGGGAGACGCCGCGCTTGGAGCCGCTGATCTCGTGTATCTCGTCGACGATGAGGTACCTGACGCCCCGCAGGCGCTCGATGAACTTCGTCGTCGAGAGGACGAGGGCGAGGGTCTCGGGGGTGGTGATGAGGATGTGGGGCGGTCTGCGGACCATCTTCTGGCGCATGTAGGACGAGGTGTCGCCGGTCCGGACGGCCACCCTGATCTCCTGGACGTCGCGCTCGCGCCCGGTGACCCGCAGCCCCTCCGAGGCCATCAGAGCGTACATCTCCGCCAGGGGGCGCTCGAGGTTCCTCTCGATGTCGTTGGCGAGGGCCTTCAGCGGGGAGACGTAGACGCAGTATATCCGGTCCTCCAGCTCGCCGGCCTTCGCCTTCACGATCAGCTCGTTCAGTATCGACAGGAAGGCCGTGAGCGTCTTCCCCGAACCAGTGGGGGCGGCGACGAGGACGTTCTCGCCCCTGTGGATGTGGGGGATGGCGTAGGCCTGCGGCGGCGAGACCTCCTCGAACCGGCTCTCGAACCACGCGCGGACCGTGGGGTCGAACAGTCCGAGGACCTCCTCGCTCGTGTGCGGCTTCTTTATCCTACGTATCATTATCGTGCGCTCTCCACGGGGGTGTCGATGAACCCCAACGTATCCCCCTCATGCTATTAAAGGTGCGCTCCCGGCCCGGGGCACGACGTCATTGGCCCGGCGGCGGCAGTGATGCAGGGCCGTCACTGGCATTGCCCTTACGGGAGATGGGTCGCCATCGCGAGAACGGTCCCGCCCCGGTGCGCGCTCATTCGGGGGCTTCGGCCGACCAGTACGGGTTGCGGAGGTCGACGTAGGCCGTCGTGGCCGCGATCGCCCCCTCCGCGACGGAGGTGACCACCTGCTGCAGGCCGCCGATGATGTCCCCCGCGCCGTAGACGAACGGGACCGAGGTCCGCATCTCCCTGGAGACCTTCAGGTAGCCGAACCCGTCGACCTCGACGCCGACGTCCCTCGCCAGCTTGTTCCTCGGGACCAGCCCGATGGCTACGAAGATGCCGTCCGCAGGGAGCGCCTTCTCCTTTCCCTTGACGTCGAAGGCCACGCTCCTCACCAGGTCGTCGCCCCTGATCTCCCTGACGACGGCGTTCCACATGACGGGGACGCCCTTCTCCCGCAGCTCCGTCTGGAGCGACAGTTCGGCGCGGAACGAGTCGCGCCTGTGCACCACGGTCACGTCGACCCCCGCGTCGTGGAGGTATATCGCGTCGAGGAGGGCGGTGTTCCCACCGCCGACGATGAAGACCTTCTTCCCCCTGAAGAAGAAGCCGTCGCAGGTGGCGCAGTACGAGACCCCCTTGCCGTAATAGGCATCCTCACCCGGGACATTGAGCTTGCGGGGGCTTCCGCCCATGGCCAGGATCACGGCATAGCCTCTGAGGACTTTCCCGTCTCCGAGGCGCACCTCGTGGTAATCCAGCCCCGGGTCAACCGACGTGACCTCCTGCTGGACCATTTCGAGGCCGTAAGACTTGGCGTGGTTGATGAACTTCTGGGCGAGATCGAAACCGCTGATGTTCTCGAACCCCGGGTAGTTTTCCACCTCGTTGGATATGGCGATCTGGCCTCCTCCATACCCCTTTTCGACCAAAACGGTCTTGAGCGCCGCCCGCATGCCGTAAATCGCCGCAGTGAGCCCGC
>JAKEGO010000045.1 GCA_022615805.1 Thermoplasmata archaeon | reverse complement strand
TATTCGCGTGCAACGCGCTGGATCCTTCGTCTGCACACGCCGAACTGAGCTGCAACGAGCCGTGTCGAGAGGCCGTGGTCGACGACGCGCTTCGCGATCCGTTCGAGATCGTCGTTCGTGAGCCTCATCTGATCGAATGGTCCGCTCCGGTTTAAACCTTGGCGAACTATTTGGCGGATTACACACTTTTGGCGGCTTCATCCCAAAAGTAGAAGTGCCAGTACGCGCATTCGTGGAACGGGATGGGAAACGCAAGAAAACGAGTTTCCCCAGCTGTAGCCAGCCAGGTCAATCGGGACCTCGATAACCTGATGGTTCGATGCATCGTCGGCGTGGTGAAGGAACTGGACCCTCCGTGGGAACGTAACACGTTCGGACGTCCTCGATGGAACCCGAGGCTCGTGGCAGTCTCCTGTTTCATCAAGGTCTTCTTCGCAAGGAGCTACGAAGGGACAGAGGCATATCTGAGGTCGAACGACACCATACGGAGGCTGTTGCACGGGGCGAACCTCCCCGGCCACAGCGTGATCGCACGCGGGATGGACCAGATGTCCATTACGTACATCCGAAAGGTGTCCAGGCACCTGACCCTGCGCATGCGTCGCCAGGGAATGGACGTGATCGCGGACAGCACAGGCTTCAGCCTGAAGACCAGCAGCAAGTGGTTCGACATCCGAATCAGGAGCATCTCCACGAAGAAGGACCACATCAAACTGCACGTCGTGATCGACGCCGAAACGCTCGTCATACTGCACTTCACGATAACAGGCTGGAAAGGGAGCGACACCAGGGAGTTCAAACGGCTGATCCGCGACCTGCCAAGGCTCGGCAAGGGCGTCGGAGACAAGGCGTATGCCTCCAGAGCGAACTGCCAAGCTGTGGCGGACAAGGACGGAACGCCCTTCCTCTGCTTCAAATCGAACGCGACCGGCGCCGCGAAGGGCTCTCCGGCCTGGAAGGTGTCGTTCAGGGCGTACTCCGACGACCCGGACGAGTGGCTCTCCGGATACCACATCCGGAGCGTGGTCGAGTCCGTGTTCGCCAGCATCAAGAAGTGTTGGGGTCCCGATATCAGGTCGAGAAAGGGCTGGCACAAGCGAAGGGAACTCTCGATGAAGGTCGTGGCGTACAACATCAAACGCGCATTGTATGTGGAGAGGGCCGAGGCACTCGACGTTCCGCTCTACGTCCACGTCAGTTAGGGACCTCGACGGGATGCGTTGCCGACCAAGCCCTCGACCCTCCCCAGACATAATGCTCTCGGTGTCCTATAACCTTTTCTTCGTTCCAGACCCAACGCTCAGGTCCCGACTTCATCATCCGACTTTTGGGATGTAGCCGGTACATTGCGGACGTTCCGACGATGGACGATGCCATTCGCCGTCCATGGTCCCGAGCGGGGCCGTGGTCCCTCTGCTGTTCATGGCTTCAGGCGTGAGACCCCTTTCCATCGGCCGGGTAAGGTCACGGCTCCGCGTACATCATCAGGTATCGCAATAACAGGCCGACACCGTACCCCGTGGAGAAGCCGTCGCCGTCGACGAAGGTCGGCGCCATGTCGATGTGCGCCCAAGGTGTCTCGCCGACGAACCCTTCGAGGAACTTCCCGCCGACGATGGACCCTGCCTCGCGCTTCTCCGGGACGTTCCGGACGTCCGCGATCTTGCTCTCCACGAGCGGGGCGTAGGCGTCCCAGAGCGGGAGCTCCCACACCCTCTCCCCGGACCCGGCCGCGGCGGCGGCGAGGCGGTCCAGGACGGCGCGGTCGTTGCCCATGGTCGCGGCGGCCGCCTTGCCGAGGGCGACTATCGCGGCCCCCGTGAGGGTAGCGATGTCGATGACCTGCGCGGGCCTCATCTCGACGGCGTAGGCGAGGGCGTCCGCGAGGATGAGCCTCCCCTCCGCGTCCGTGTTGGCCACCTCCACCGTCCTCCCACCGTATGCGGCGATGACGTCGCTGACCTTGAAGGCCGAGGGGCCGATTACGTTCTCCACGAGGGGCGCGATGCCGATGACGTTGACCTTGATCCCCAGGGCGGCAGCGGCGTGTATCGTGGCTGCGACGGCGGCGGCCCCCGACATGTCCTGCTTCATGTGCGTCATGCCGTCCGTGGGCTTCAACGACAGCCCGCCCCCGTCGAAGGTCACCCCCTTGCCGACCAGGACCACAGGGCGGTCCTCCGGGCGCCCGCCGCGGTACTCGATGATCGCCATTCGCGGCTCGTTCGCGCTCGCGCCCCCGACGGCCAGGACCAGGTTGAATCCCTTCTCCTGGAGATGGGCCCTCTTCAGCACCTTCACCTTCACCTGACCGTCCGCGAACCACTCCACGAAGGCGTTCGCGGTGCGTTCGGGCGTCGCGACGTTCGGGGGCTCGTTGGCAATGTCCATCATGCGGCGCCGGGCCTCCGCGAGTGCCCCGCCCACCTTGGCGTCCGCCAGACCCTCCTCGAGCGCACCATCGTCGGGCAGGAGCACCGTCGCGCCCTTCAGCCGCGGCTTCTTCCTCTCGCTGAGGTATCGGTCGAAGCGGTAGCACCCCCTCGAGAAACCGTCGATGAAGAGGGTGACGCCATGTGGCGCCGTCTCCAGGACAGGCCGCGTCATGAGGAACGTGCATCGTGGGACGTGCGTCAGGGAGACCGCCTTCCCCAGGGCGGAATAGGCGTCGAGGAGCTCCGCCGCCCCGGCATCCGCCCGCTTTCCCATGCCGAGGAGCACGAGGCGCTTGATGCCTCCCCTGGGATGATGGACGTGGACCTCGCCGCGCGCTGCCTCGAAGTCCCGCGTGCCCAGGGCGCTCCGCGCGGCATTCTCGACGAACCTGAAAGGTCCGGCCTTCCATCGCCTCAGTTCCTCCTTGAAGACCGGCAGCACGACGCAGTCCATTCCCTTGGGCGCCTTCCCCGAATGACCGACCGACCACTTCATCCGATCACCTGGATGAGAGTGATGCGCATGGCGGTAAATAACGTTTTACAATGGGCGCGCTCGTCGGCCCCACGCCGGTGTCGTGCCGACCTGGCCCACCGCCGCCGGGAGGGGTTCGCCTCACCGCTCGGCGCAGAATCCGACGAAGTTCGCGAAGATGTCCCTGCCGAACTGCGTATGCGTCACTTCGGGGTGGAACTGGAGGCCGAAAAGGCCCCGCTCCGCGTTCTCGATGGCTTGCACCCTGCACGACTCCGACGACGCCAGGAGATCGAAGCCCTCCGGGATCTCCACGACCTCATCGTTGTGGGACTCCCATACTGTAATGGCGTCATGGGGTATGCCGGCGAGTATCGTCCCCCGCTCGATGATGGTCAGATCTATCGCGCCGAACTCCGGGACCTTCGCGAGGGCCACGGATCCGCCGAAGTGGCGGGCCATGAACTGGTGCCCCGCGCATATCCCGAGCACCGGGAAGCGTCCGGAGTCGAGGTAGTCGCCCGAGACGCCGCAGGTCCCGGATAACCCGAGCCTCGGGGT
>JAKEGO010000044.1 GCA_022615805.1 Thermoplasmata archaeon | reverse complement strand
ATGCTCGTCCCGCCCGAATAGAGGTAATCGTCGTCGAAGATGCCCCAGAGCGTCGACGCGCCGACCTGCGACCTGACGCTAACGATGTCCGTGCCAGGCGCCACGATGTCCGGCTTCAACCGCCCGTCCGGGCAGTTGCCCCGGGAGCTGAAGGCCGCCATGCCATCAGGATCGTCCGTGATGAGGTCGCCGTTGATGGGCGCTGCAGGGAAGTCCGCGGGCCACCGCTCGCCGTAGGTCTGGTTGGAATACCCGCCCGAGGACCGCAGGCTCTCGGAAGCGCCGACGGCGATGCCGTTCTTCGCGTTGGCGGGGGAGAGGATGGTGCCGTTGTCCACCTCGCCGTCCGAATCGCCGTCCGTGCCATCGTTCCCGGCGGCCAGCACGACGACCATGTCGTCGAACCGATCGACGAAGTCGTCCACCTCCTGGGAGGCCGTCGTGTAGGAGTAATCGAAGTAGCCCCAGCTGTTCGAGGATATCCGCGCTCCGGCGTCATATGCCTGCTGCAGCACGGCGTCCATGTCGCTGGCGCCGTTGAAGGCGCCCGTGTCGTCGGCCACCGCCTGCATGATGACCTTCGCCCCTGGCGCGAGCCCGCGGAACGTGCCGTTCGACGCCGCGCCCGTGCCCACGATCGTCCCGGCAACGTGGGTGCCGTGCGAATCGTCGTCGTCCGGCCCGTCGCCTGTCCAGTCGACGATCGCGACGACCTGCCCTCGGAGGTCGCGGTGCATCGAGCCATTGATGACGCCCGTATCGAGCCCCGTGTCGACGACGGCGATGACCTGGCCGCTCCCGTTCGATCCGAGGTCGGCGGGCAATGCCCCGGGGTCCACTATCCCCGAGGCGACGTCCACGAGCGCCCTGCCCGGCGACCAGCCCTCGATATAGAGCACCGACCGAAGCGACGCCACGTCATCGATCCTCTGTGGGGGTACGTCGGCCATGATGCGCCCGCCGTCGACCCGCGCATGCAACCCGATGGCCCGCATGTCCATCATCGCGGTAACGACGTCGGTGACGGCGATCCTGTACGTCGCCCCTGTGGACAGGACCTTCATCTCCGGGAGCAGGGGGAACAGCCTCGCGAGACCCTCACCCGATGGCTCCTCCGCAAGGTCCACGATCCATCCTCTCACGGGGATGCGGTCGTGGAACGTCGCACCCTGGCGTTCCATCGCCGCCCGGAGGCCATCGCTCGGCCCCAGGAACTGCACGACGTGGAGGCCGGGCCCGGCGTAATCGACGCCATCGGGGGCCTTGGCATCACGGAGGTAAAGGGGGGGCGGGACGTCCGATATGCCCGGAGGAGCATCGACGGGCCCCGTATCGTCGCGGGCCGGCGCGACGACGACGGTGTCCGGGACATCTGCCATCGTTGGAGCGGCTTCGGCGGGAGCGGCCGTTGGAAGCCCACCCTCGAAGGCCCCCGTGGGACCACCGCCCGTGGCCGGGAGAAGGGCTCCGATGGGCGAGACCATGAGGGCGAGCACGAGCAGGGCTGGGGCCTTCATGGGAACCCTACCGCCGGATGCGGTAATAACGTTTGTGGAGCGAGCGTCGAAGGACCGGCTGGAGCCTGGGCGCCCAGGTCGCTCTCCGGGCCTCGGCCAAGTTATTATAGTCCCAAGGCGTTCGAGTGGCGTGAGGCTGCTCCACGTCTCCGATACCCACCTCGGGTTCCGCCAGTACTCCCGACTGGCCAGGGAGGACGATGGCGCCTTCGCCGGCCTCAACCAGCGCGAGGTCGACGTCTACGTGGCGTGGCGATGGGCGGTCGACCTGGCCATCGAGAAGGGGGTCGATGTCGTGGTGCACGCCGGCGACCTCTTCGACGCCCCGCGGCCTTCCAACAGGGCGCTCGCGGAGGCTATCGAGGGCATCAAGCGCCTCGGGGACGCGGGAATCCGGTTCGTGGTGGTGGCTGGCAACCACTCCACCCCCCGGCTGCGCCAGACGGGGAGCGTGTTCAGGGTCCTCGAGCACCTGACCAACGCGCACGCGATCTACAGGGGATACGGGAGCGTCATCATCGATGGCGTCGCGTTCCACGGAGTGCCACACGCCTACGACGACGCGCTCAGGGACGAGATGGTGGCGCGGCTCGTCCGCGACCCCGCCGCCGACCGGAATGTCGCCGTCCTGCACTGTTTCGTCTCGGGGGTAGGGCAGAGCCATTACGCCGAGATATCGCAGATGGTGGTAGATGACGGCGCCCTCCCGAGGGACTTCGACTACATCGCCCTCGGACACCTCCACCAGCACCACGCGGGAATAACCGGGAACGGGATCTACTCCGGCTCCCTCGAGCGCTTCAGCTTCTCGGAGGTCAAGGACGCGAAGGGGGCGGTCCTGGTGGACCTCGATGCCGGCTCCCGGGAGTTCGTTGTACGGGAGACGCGACCGATGCTTTCCGTCGACATAGACTGCACGCGGCGTGGTTACGAGGACATCGAGAACGAGGCCGCCGCCGCCATCGACTCCGCTCCCGACGGGGCGCTCCTGCGGGTCCGGCTCCGCGACATCGCCCGGGCCGAGTACAGGTCCATCGACCTCAAGGGCCTTCGCGCCCGGGGGGACCGGCTCCTGCACCTGGAGATCGCGCAGGAGACGGCGGCCGAGGCCGCATCGTCGCACGCGACGGGACCCGTGAACGACATCGTGACGGAGTTCGAGGCCTTCCTCGCCGTTCAACCTATCGAGAACGCAGACCGGGCCGAACTTCTGCGCCTGGGAAGGGAGCTTCTGACGGGAGGGGGCCCGGAATGAGGCTCATCGCCCTCCGGCTCCAGAACTACCGCAGGTTCCGCGAGGCCGAGGTCCTCTTCCCGGACGGGCTACTCGGGATAATAGGCGACAACGGCTCCGGAAAGACCACCATCGTCGAGGCGATCGCCTTCGCCCTGTACGGCACCAGGGCGTTGCGCGGGAGGAAGGAGGGCGCGCTGAGCGCCTCCGCCGGTCCAGGCGATGTCTGCTCGGTCGACCTCAGGTTCGAGTTCAACGGACAGCAGTACGAGGTCCGCCGCGAAATGAGGGGCGCGCAGCAGGTCCAGAAGGCGGAGCTCGTCGTGAACGGCATGGCCGTCGCCACCGGCGCCGATGCCGTGACGTCGAGGATCGAGGCCGACCTCTGCATGGGGTTCGACCCCTTCCGCATCTCCGTCCTGGCCCGCCAGAAGGAGGTCGACGGGATGGTCCAGGACCGCCCGCACGAGCGCAGGGATCACATCATCCGGCTGATGGGCCTCCGCGCCATCGACGACGCCGTCCGCGGGGCGCGGGAGCGGGGCAGGGACGGTTCCGCCGCGATAACCGTCCTCGAGGGCTTGGTCAGCGCGCTGCCCGGGAAGCGGGCCGAGCTGGAGGAGCGCGAACGCGACATGGAAGCCCTTGGCCCCGAGAAGGCGCGCATCGGGAGGGCGGTGGACGGCAGCCGCAGCGCAAGGGAGGCCGCCGAGGCCGCACTCGAGAGGCTCGACGGCCTGCAGGCCGAGTGGAACCTGGTCGCGAGGCGCGTGACGGCGGCGCAGGGGGAGTCGAAGGCCGCCGCCGAGGAGGGGGCGGCGCTCGAGCGGGAGATCGGCCGCCTCTCGGGCCTCGAAGCGCGCCTGCCCGCCCTGCGCGAGGCCGCGGCGGAGTTCGCCGAGGTCGATGCCAGGCTGAGGGCGCTCGAGGCCGCCGAGGCTTCGGCGAGGCACCGCATGTCGGTCGAACGCGACATGGTGGCGCGCGGCAGCGAGGCGGCGGCGCTGGCACAACGCCTCGACGGACGGCCGGACGGGCGCGGATACGCTGATGCCATCCGGGCGGCCGAGGCGGCGCTGACGGCGTCCGAGAGGGCGCTGGAGGCGGAGGAGCGGGCGGAGCGCGACAGGGTGCGCGGGATCGGCGAGGCCGCCCAGTCGGTCAGGCAGGCAGAGGTGGAGCTCGCCCGGCTCCGCAGCAAGATCGAGGGCCTCGAGAGGCTGGGGCCCAGGAGCAGGTGCCCGGAGTGCGATCGGCCGCTGGGGGACCACCGGGACGTCCTGATGAAGAGGTACCACGACGAGGCCGTTCGGGCGGAGGAGCGGTGGACCGACGTGAGGCGCGAGGGCGAGGCCCTGGAGAGGGAGCGCGCCGAGGCCGCCGCCAGGACCGCCGGCCTGAGGGAGAGCATTGCGAAGGACCGCGCGGGACTCGAGAGGCTCCGCCAGGAGGGGAAGGAGGCTACGCGGGACCGCGCCGAACTGTCCCGCCTCCGCGGCGAGATCGACAGCCTCGGCAGGGAGCTCGCATCTTTGCCGCGGGTCGACCTCGACCCCTCTGAGGTCAAGCAGCTCCGGAAGCGAAGGGACGATCTCACCCGCAGGAACGACGAGCTTAAGGGCGTCGAGGCGCAGGTCGCCCGCAGGCCGGGCGTGGAGCGGGAGCTCTCGGGCAACGGCAAGCGCCGTCGGTCGGCGGAGCGCGAGCTCGCATCCCTCGCTGCGAAGGCCGACGGGCTGGGATACGACCCGAAGGCGCACGACGCTGCGAAGGGCGACGCGAGGGCGCGAAGGGACGACCTGTCGCGCGCCGAGAGGGCGATGGCGGAGTTCGAGGCCCGGTGCGGGGTCCTCGAGAACGAGATCGGCAACCTCCGGAGAGGCGTCTCGGACCTGAAGTCCAGGGAGAGGGAGGTCGCGGAGCGCAGGAGGGAGGTTCACCTGTACGAGAAGTTACAGGATGTCATGGGCCTCTTCCGGACGCACATGATAGGCCGGGTCAGGGAGGACCTGAGGGTCGCGGCCTCGTCATGGCTCGCCCTGTTCACCGAGGGCCGCTACTCCGAACTGGAGATCGACGAGGACTACGAGGTCTTCGTCGTCGACGGGAACGAGAGGCACGAGGTCGATCGGTTCTCTGGCGGCGAGGTCGACGTGATAAGCCTCAGCCTGAGGATGGCGGTCAGCGAGCTCCTCGCGAACAGGAGCGGCGCGCCCATCCACCTCGTCATCCTCGACGAGGTCTTCGGTAGCCAGGACGCCTCGCGGAGGCAGTCCATCCTCACGGCGATGACTGCCCTGACGCGGAAGTTCGACCAGGTCATCCTGATAACCCACGTGACGGACGTGAGGGACAGGGTGGAGCACGCGGTCCTCGTGGAGGCCCGTGACGACGGGACGAGCATCGTCACCGCAGCGTGATGGAAAAGGTGGTCCGCGCGGTCATTCCTCGAGGAAGCCATCGTCCTTGGCCGTTGAAGATGGAGGAGTGCCCTCCGGTGTCTCCCCCGACGGCGCCCGCGATGGCTCGACGGCGTTCTCTGTCGAGGGAGCATCCCCGGGTGTCGCGGGTGCCTTCGCCCTCTTCACGACCTTCGAAGACGTTCCACTTCGCGCCGTGGCCCTTCCCGCAGATGAGCCGCCCCTCCTGCCACCGGACGACCTTCGGCCGAGCGGGGGCATCGACGGCGGGGGCGCCGGCGGATACTCCTCCGGATGGGGGTACGCCCTCCTGGACGGACCGTAGGGCCAGCCCGCGGGGGACGGGCCGTACGTCGGCGGCGCGTACGAATGCTGTTCATATTCGTACGAAGGCGGTTCGTATCCGTACGGGCCGAATGGCGGGGGACCGTGGCGGTCGTCGTATCCGTGGTCGGGATAGGGCAGAGGATACGGACCAGGGCCGTAAGCGGGTCCCCTTCCCGGGTACCGGTATCGCGTGCCCGATGCGCCCCTGAAGACGAATACCGTTGCTACGAGGGAAAGGATGCTCGATATCAGCAATGGTCCGAAGGAGAAGATGCCGATTATCGCGAACACCTTGACGACCGACGACGTCCGGTCGAAGAAATAGACGATCCCTCCGATGAGGGGGAAGATCGCGATGGCGATCAACGTCAGCCCGGTGACCTCGATTATCCCGCGGTCGGCCTCGAGGTCCAGGTCCTTTAATGTGGTGACGAGGTCCGCCGCCGAATAGAAGATCACGAGCCCGTTGATGACGCCGAGGATGCCGGCGAGGATGAGCAGCATTCCGGGGAACGTCGGCCCCACGCCCATCTCTCTCGGACCGTAGCGGTCATATCCGTCGTACGGACCCGGACCGTACGGGCCGTAGGGGTCCGGACCGCCATAGGGCCCTGGACCACCGTAGGGGTCCGGCTCGTAGGGGCCGTAGCCCGGGGGGCCCTGGTAGTCATCATAAGGTTCGTGACCGAAGTACGTGTCGTCGTCCTGTGAGTATCGTGGCATGCGATTCCCCTCGCCCTTCATGGGCGTTCATACGTCCTGTGGGTAAAAAAGGGTTTTCCCTGCCCGGGATGAGGTCGTCGGATGCCGTGGCGGCATTCGGGGCGCCCGGGGGTCGGGTTTTCCACAAGTTTTATCACATAAGAGGTCGAATACGGCATATCATGGGCCTTCCGATCGTCTACCTAGTGGCCACCTGCATGCTTCTCCACGCGGGCGGTGTGTCGTATGTCCTCGTGCTCGACCACAAGGACACCACCGGCGAGCTGTCGTACAGGATGGCGATGAGGCGCTACGCCCTTCTGATGTCCCTGTTCATCACGGCCGGCGCCATGTTCATCCTCCTCTTCTCGAGGTGAAGTGGCTCCGTTTCCCGTGGAGAGCCACTCATCCAGTGGTCGACGGACGCCCGCGCTCGGTCCAGTTATCGCCTGACCTCGCCTTCCACTGCACTTTCACTTTCACTCACCCCCACGAACGCGGTATTTGTAGGGACGCGGGCTTCCTTGGTCGATGAAAAGCGATATGGTCATGCACGACAGAATAAACGGCGTGGGCCTCTGGATCGCGACCCAACTCAGGGCGCCGCTCCCACGCGAGGAGTTCTTCGCCAGGGCGGCCAGGGCTTTCCCCGAGGTCCCGAGGACGACCTTCGAGCGCTCCTACGATCTCCTGGTCGGCCACGCCTT
>JAKEGO010000043.1 GCA_022615805.1 Thermoplasmata archaeon | reverse complement strand
GGTCCCGGGGGCCTCACGACGTGTCGAGCACGGGCCCGAGGATCTCGATGCCGTTGTCGTCGACCTTCATGGCGTACGGGTCCATGCTGTGCTTGGTCGATCGCATCTTGATGACCTGGAAATAGCGGGTCAGGTGGCCCCGGTTCCGCTTTATGCCGAGGTGGAAGATGCCGTCGCACAGGAACGGCTCGTTCCCCATGGTTATCGGTTCGCCGGTCTGGGAACTCTCCATTATCACGAAGGACGTCAGGTTGTGCTTCTTGAGCATGGTGAAGAACTGGAAGGCGAACTTCCGGGGGTTCTTGACCTCCGTCATCATGGAATAGAGCGCACCCAGGGAGTCGAAGCCGTATAAGGAGAAGCGCTCGCCGTAGCGGCCCTTGAAATGGTCGATCATCATCTCCGTGAACTCCATATAGTTGAAGTTGCCGCCGTACTCGTCCATGAGGATCTCGCTGTAGTCGGTGATCTGGAGGTTCCTGGACAGGCCGAGGCCGATGCTCTCGATGCCCTCCAGGTGGGAGGAGGTGTCCTGCTCGAGCGTAGTGTACAGGCCGAACTCGCCCGTCCTCTCCACGTAGACCTTCATGAGGGAGTGGACGAAGCTCGATTTGAGGGAGCCCGGGGGACCGGTGACGAGAATGGTCTTGCCCGGCTTGATCTCGCTCTGGAACACGCGGTCGAGCCCCTTTATGCAATCCCTGAACATTCAGTCACCGACCGTCGGAAATGGCCGAAGTCCATATAAAAACATTACTGACTTATCACCGGGCCGTTCCCGAGTTACACCAGACGGCGAAAATGGCCCATTTCCCGGGCTCATGGCGCGGGGAGCCATCCACCGCGGGGTGTCGTCTTCACGTCACGGGGCAGGACCTTCCCGCATCGACTAGCGGGAGGTGTGCCGTCGGAACGGTCATTCCTCTCAGCTTTCGGCCGGAACGGACATGCAGATGCTACATGCAGCAGCAATCGATATTTATACGGGACGCGAACGGGTGAACAGACGTACAGGGTGAAGTATATGAAACTGTTATCGTTGGGGATCGTGTTCCTTCTCGCCCTCGCGGGGGCGCTGGTCTTCGTCGACAGCCTGGATGATGTGTACAGCTCGACGAACACGGACGTCGCGGTCGTCTTCCCCGGCGACCTCGAGGGGGGCAGGCAGAGCTCTATCAGCGTCCTCGCGACGGACCTGGACGGCGAACCCATGGGAGACGAGGACGTCGTCGTGGAGGTCGTTTCCGAGACCGGAGTCGAATATTACTACGGAAAGACCGGGCCGGACGGCTTCGCGGCCGTGGACCTCGAGGTCCCGCCGGACGTCGGCAACGTGACGATCGTCGTCACCGTGGACGGCCGGGAGTTCCTGGAGAGCGTCCGCGTTCTGGACGATAGCAGCGTCAGCATCATCATCCAGACGGACAAGCCGATCTACCAGCCGGGCCAGGAGGTCCACATGAGGTTCATCACCCTGGATGCGGCGTCCGGACTGCCGGTCGCCGACCCTCTCACGATCGAGATCTTCACCCCCGAGGGCGACAAGGTCCTCGAGGAGACCCTCGCGGTCAGCGAGTGGGGGATCTCCGCCGCGGACATGGCGCTCTCCGACCTTCTGCCACTCGGCGATTACACCGTGGTCGCTTCGGCCGCGGGCGGGTCCGAGGAGAGGACCTTCCTCGTCGACCGGTACGTGCTCCCGCGGTTCATCATCTCCGCCGAGGGCATGGCGCCCTGGTACACCCCCGACGATACGATCGAGTTCGACGTGGTCGCCGATTATTCGTTCGGCCAGCCGGTGCTGGGCGAGGTCGAGGTCGCCGTCATCGGTTACGATTCCGTGTGGAGCACCTGGACCCACCTTGACGACCTGGCGGGCGAAATGAACGGTACTTTCACGGTCGCGCCGGACCTCTCGACCGCGAACGGCAGTTACGACGCGCTCCTCTTTAACGTTACGGTGACGGACGGCGCCGGCCACTCCGAGAGCAAGACGCTCTCGACCGGATACTACACTTCGCCGCTGATGCTCTCCGTGATCGGGGACTGGAACGTCGCGGGCCTCGAGTCGACCTACTGGTTCATCGTCAACTACCCGGACGGGACGCAGGTCCAGGCCGACCTCGATGTGACCCTGTACGCGTACGAGATGGAGGGGTTGGAGGATGACATCGAGCCGTGGGTCGAGGAGTGGGAGTGGGACCTGACCGGCGCCGAGGAGGCCTCCAAGGGGTGGGCCGGGTCGGATGAGGTGCGCTATCTGCCCGATGCGTACTATGGTTACGGCTACGTCCAGGTGGACTCCGTCGCGGTGGAGACCGACGAGCGCGGCGTCGCCGCCCTTTCCTTCGACTTCGTCAGCCCGGTCATGTTCATGCGGGTGAACGTCACGGACGGCGAGACGGTCGCCAACCACACCTTCGACCTGTGGGGCATCGAGGACGGGCTCAAGGTCGTCCCCGACAGCCCGGCGTACGAGGTGGGCGAGACTGCCACCTTCGCCGTCTACTCGTCCGGCGGGCTCTCCACCACGGGCTACTACGACGTCTACGCCTCCGGGGTCCGCGTGAGGTCGGGCACCTTCCCCCTCGGCGGCGGTGCGGGCACTATTGCATTCACCGTCGACCCGGGCATGGCACCCGGCATCGAGGTCCGTGCGACGAGGATAAGCGATATGGTGAACCCGGTGACCTCCTCCGCCATCGTGGCGGTCGTCGACCCGGGCGCGGTCAGCGTCTCGCTGGCCGCATCCGGAACCGTTCACAGGCCCGGCGAAGGCGTGACGGTCGACGTCGGAACGACGTCTCACGAGCGGGCGATCGAGGCAGCCCTCGGCGTCCGCATCGTCGACTCCTCGGTCTTCGAACTCGCGGAGCGGCTCACCGCCGACGAGCGGTACGACGCGGCCGAGGTCTACAGCGCGCTCCTCTACATCGACGCGAAGGCGGAGGAGCCCGTGACGTCCGCAGTGCTGCAGCCCTCCGGGGACGTTCGGATGAGCGTCGGCGCATTCGTCCACGACGATCGCGTGGCCAATGACTACAGGGCCGCTGGTGGCTCATGGCTCATCGTGGCGCTCGGGCTCGTTTGTATCCCGATCCTTCTGGTCATGTCCAGGCGTTCGAGGACCGGCGCGGCGTACGCCGTGCTGGCCATCGCCCTCGTCGTCCTCCCGTCGGCCGCCGTCCTCGGGCCGGCGATCGACACCGAGGGGCCCGGCAGGTTCGGAAGGTACGTGACCGGGTCGAGCCCGGAATACCAGGAGCCGGCTGATGAGGGCAGGGAAGTCTTCATGGAGGCGGGTGAGGG
>JAKEGO010000008.1 GCA_022615805.1 Thermoplasmata archaeon | reverse complement strand
GATCAGGTGGAGAGGGATGCCTTCGTAGTCCTCGTCATCGACTGTGATGGTCTTCGTGCCGAACAGGTCGAACAGTTCGTCGAACGTGAACTCTTCGCCGTTGACCGTGATGATGGGTTCGTCGTTCCCCTCCGGTTCTTCGTCGTCCTCAACGCATCCCGTCATCGCGTTGGAGAAGGCGAGGATCAGCACCAGGGTGAGCATCGAGGCCTTCGAAGCCACGCGTCTCATCTCATACCACCTCGATCGCGACAACATCATGGACGGAATACTGTTTCGCCAGGTCGGGGAAGTAGACCTCCTTCCCCCTGGCGATGATGATCCCCTTGAGCATGTGGGTCCAGCCGACCGTCCTCTGGTAACCGTCGGCGCCTATGATGCGGTACTCGCGCGACTCCTGGCCGGCGAGTCCGGTCGCGTTGACGAGGTCGGACAGAGGATAGCCGACGTTCCCATCGACCACCCTCGCCGTGAAGTTTTTCCCGAGGGAGTCCCACTCGAAGGAGACGCCGTTCACCTGGAAGGTCGCTCCCGCGGTCCGGGCGTTGAGGACATTGTGCGCGAGGACGGAGACCGAAGTCGCGAGGATGATGATGGCGACCGCGAGGAGCCTCAATTCGAGCCGACGCGCACCGTCGCGGGCGCGCTGCCGCTCCAGACTCGGACGTACGCCAGTACCCTTCGTCATCGGTTGGACATCCAGCCACGTCTATTTAACGATTCCCGCAATCTGCATGGACCATACGGATCGCTCGGACCTTCGACATGTCATAATGACTTCCGATCATGGAACAAAGGCATTCTTTGGGAGAGGGGCCGTCAACGTGTGCCCCCGGCAAATCGGGCGGCAAGAAGGGCCGCGGCCGACCGCTCCTCCTGGGCGATCCCTTCACGCAGCAAGCGTGACTTGCATTGCGATCGACCGCGACCCGTTAGCTGATGAACGTCATCGTTCTACCGGCATCTATCATGCCTTCGCCATCTGGCACGCTCGCCCACCTACCCCGAGGACGTCCGCAATTCGGCGTTCGGGGCCGCTTTCTCGGCGGTCCCGGCCGTCGTCAGATCATTGCATCTTCTGGCGCGAGATCCGGATGCCGCTCGGCGTGAGGAGCAGCATGCTGTTAGGGAGCATCACGACGTCTCCGTTGATGTCCTTGACCATCTCCTGCGTTCGGCGGAGGAGGCGCTTCATGCCCAGTTCGTCCTTGGACATCGCGGAGAAGTTCAGCAGCAGGACATCGCCGCTGTATGTGACTCCCTCGAACTTGTGGAGGTCCTCGTAGCGGTGCAGCTCGGCGATGCGGACCATGGTCCTGGCGGCGGGGGACGTATCCTCGACCGCGACCGGTTCCTCGGTCAGGTCCACGAACTTGTCTCCTGCGTACGGCTCGGCAATTAGCTCCCTGGGTACACGTCTTAGCAGATTCATCCCATATCCCATCCTTTTGGCTGCTGGTATATCGGGACATGGATATTTAACCATTTCTATCGAAGCGCGGGTCAGCATCGCGCGCCTCGCCGGAAGGTGCCGCAAGAGGTCCATCGGTCGCCCGTTCCCGAAGAGGGAAGGGGCTTGCAGGCGAGACGATCCTCATGGGAGGTCGTATCCGACCGTGGTCTCCGAAATGGCCGCCGAAACGGTCGCGACGCCGTCCACCGATGAGGAGGATGACCCGCTGTCTTGCACGACGATCGTGGTGGAATCGGCGGTCCCGTCGTAAGTTGCATCTACCCGCCATCCATCCCCGCACACGATCTGGACCAGGGACAGGAGTGAGTCCCGAGAGGCTTGGAACCTTATTGCAAAGCGCTCGCCCGCGGTAAACGAATGCCATGAGCCACCGTTCTCCTTGACGCTGGACAGTACGACCTTCCGGAAGGACCAACCGTTGGCCTCGTACGAGGAGTAAAAGAGCTTGACGACCAGTTCGTTGCCGGCGTGGTCGGTGAGCGTGAACCTCCGCTGCGTGCCAGAAGTGCACACGGCCTTCGAGGGGGAGCCGTCGAGGAGATCCTTCGCACCGAAGCACACGCGGCCCTGCTCCGCGTCGAAACGGATGTCGAGACTGGGGCATATGGTGTCGATCCTCACGGAAACGTTCTTCGCAGGTTCGACATTGCCGAGCACGTCGACGCTGAAGAAATCGACGAAGTGGACACCGTCGTCAGAGTGGTCGTCGTCGGCCGGGACTATCACTTCCGTGCCGGTCTGCCAGGCGCCCCCGTCGACCCTCCAGTACGTCCAGTTTATCCTGGACGTGCCGTCGTATGGATCGAGGTTCACCGTAACCGCCACATTGTGCCAGAGGTCATCGTGGTCGTCGCCTGTCGATGGCGGGGTCACGTCAGCGTGCACGAGCGCGCCGTCATCGTACCACGGACTGTACGCGACGACGCCGAGGCCGGCACGGTCGGTCCCGTCCCGGACGAGGTCGCGGATAGCCGTCTCGTCAGCTCCGTCCCAGTCGCAGTACCTGGCGTCGGCGCCGGCGGAGGTCGCGAGCACGATGGCCTTGCCCAGGCCGGAGAAGGTCACATTGCGGAGCGTGAGGCCATCTGCCCGCGAGAGGATCCCCACGTCGTAGCCAGAGAGCCCGATGCCCTCGATGCTCACGTCAGCGGCAGTGATGTTCAGCCCGGTCCCGGTCCCGCCGATGCTCGATGTACTCGATCCGTTGCCGATGATGCGGAGGCCGTCGGTGACGGTCGCCTGCCCGCTGTACGTCCCGTCGAGGACGCGCAGCGTGTCGCCGTCCCTGGTCCGGTCCAGGGCGTACTGGACCCCTTGGTAGGGGTGTTCATAGGACCCCTCCATCGTCCCCGAGGCGTCGTCGTCGACGAAGATATAGCTGCAGTAGAGGGAGAGGAACTCATCCCAGACGGAGTCGGTGGTCCATCTCTGGGCCCCATCTTTGGTGGCGTAGGAGGTCCATATCCGCGAGCGGATGTCCGGGAAGTTGATGCTGAGGCCGTGGGCGTGGTCGCAGGGCTCGTCATAACCCGACCATGCGGTCCAATGGTCCTCGGCGATGATCGTTGCGTTCAACTCGTCCATCACATTGGACGCAGCCGTCCTGACAGCAGATGGGAGGTCGGTGTCGCCGTGTAGGTTCTCGCAGAGGTGGTACAGGTCGATTATCCTATCGAACCATCCGCCGTATGGGCCCTCGTACGTCTCAGTCACCATCCTGTCGAGGATGACGCTGACGTGATGGACGTCGAAGGCCTCGGTCACCGCCTCGGCCAGCGCATCGACCTCCGCTGCCAGGGAGTCCATTCCGGAGAGGTCGATCGCGGACCACGTGTGCGACTGGTATTTCATCCCGCTGGTGAGCTCCATCGCATCCTCGACGATGAAGGCAGCCACATCGGAGGGGTCATCGGTGTCGGCCATGTACTCCAGGATGTCGTCGAAGTCCCAGGGTATACCATAAGAGCCGTATGCCCACCCGACCTTCTCCGACCCCACCATGAGATCTGCGACTGGGACCAGTTCGTATGCGACCTCGACGGATGCCATCAGGCAGTCGGCGTAACCGATCACGGATATCCTTTCGCCTTCCGCGAGCGCGTCGTCGAGGGCCGCACGCGTCTCGGGGATGCGGAGCATGTCGCTCCCGTTCGTGGAATCCACGCAGCATCCGACGAAAGAGCCACCATGGTCCCACATCGTGAGGAGTGTGTTCTCGGAGGGGTAGTTCTCGAGCGACCACGACACGAAGTCACGCAGGGTCGCGCCGGACCCCATGTTGACCTCGCGCTTCAGCCATTCCGCGCTCATCTGTGTGACCGTCCCGTTGCGGACGTGATAGAGGTACGCGTCGTTCGTCCCCCAGTCGTCCTTGAGAACGAGGCAGTCGACGTCCGCGTCCGATGCGTTGACCTCGTTCATCTCGACGCCGGCGTAGTACTCGAGGTTGTTGTCCCCATCGAGGTACAGCATCGCCGTCCAGTCGGCGGAGCCGACAGCGCTCCCGAGGAGGAACAGCGATATCGTCGACAGACATATCGTTAGGAGGTATTTCGCCGTCATCCCCGCTGTATCGACAGCTGGCTATATCAATCCTTCCCAGGTCCACGTACACCTGGTCCCCCCGGGATGCCCATCAAAACGCTTAAATGAATCCAGGGCGTTCGAATCGTCATGAGAGCCTTGGCCACGGTCATCCTCGCCTCCGTGCTCGCCGTCCTGCTGGTCGGCCCGGCCTCCGCCGCGGAGGGCACATTCGACGACGAGTTCGAGCTGGACGAATGGGAATATGCGGATTACCGCATCGACCTCGACGACAGGCAGAAGATCGACATACGCGTGTCCAAGACCGTCCCGGAGGAAACGAACGACACCACCGAGAACATCGACGTGTACCTCCTCACGGAGGACGAGTTCGCTAATTATGAGGACAACGACACATTCACCGCGATATGGCAGAAGCAGAAGCTCTCGGGCATCGACGGTTTCTATCTACACGATACCAACGCGACGACGCTCTACCTCGTGATAGACAACACGAACAACAACCGCGAAGATGGAGATGAGGCCCTGCCCGGAAATAACGGGACGATCACGGTCACCCTGCACTACGAGATCTCTGACCTTCCATATATTCCGCCCCCGCCGGACGATACCGATGAGGATCCCGGGGAAGCCAACCTCGCGATGTTCATCATCCTCGCCTCCATCGTGTTGATCGTCTTTGCAGTGGTCGCTGTGGCATTGAGGCGCAGGGCTCCACCCACCAACGGTAGCGAGGCCCCACCGGCCGACCAAGAGGATGAGGAAGACTACTTCGGCCGGATGAGGGTCGGCTGACCGGGGGCTATGGATGAGGCGGGTCGAGGCCTTCGCCCCGGGCCACGTTACCGGGTTCTTCGCAATCCATGACAGCCATGCGGAGCCCATCCGGAGGGGTTCCCGCGGCGCGGGCTTCTGCACCGGCCTTGGCGCGACCGTCTCCGTCGAACCGGCCCAGAGGGACGTGATGCTCCTGGGCGGGGAGAGGGCTCATGTCAGGGTCGTCGAGCGAGCAGTCGATGCCGTCCGCGGGCCGACCGATGACGACCGTCTGATGGTGTCGATAAGGCCCGAACTGCCGATAGCGCAGGGCTTCGGCATGAGCGGCGCGATGGCGCTCGCGGCCGCACTCGCAGCGGCCGAACTTCTCGATTCCGACGTGGACCCCGTTGCTGCAGCTCATGAGGCCGATGTTCTCCAGCGCACCGGGCTCGGCGACGTAGTTGCACAGGCGTCCGGGGGTTTCGAGGTCAGGACGGCACCCGGAGGCCCGCCCCACGGCGGCATCCGCAGGCTCGACATGGAGGTGAACGACATCTCCCTCGTCGTCCTCGGGCCGGACCTTCCCACGAAGAAGGTGCTGACGGACGCCTCCGCAAGGGAGGCGATATCGAGGCACGGCGACAGTGCGGTCGACGCTTTCCTCGCCGACCCAACTGTCGACGCCTTCTGCGCGATATCCAGGGAATTCGCCCGCTCGACGGGCCTGGTCTCCAGTGCCGTCGCGGCATGGACGGGTCCGCGGCCGAGGTCCTCGATGTGCATGCTCGGAAATTCTGCCTTCGCGTTCGAACGCGTGCCAGGGGCCATAGTGACCTCCATCGGAGGCCCCGCGGGGGTCATTGAGAATCCCAGGTAGGCCCTAAAGGGTGGGTGTCGGGTGCGCGCGGGTCCGATGTCCCGGTTCCCCCTCGGTCATCGTGGATGGCGTCGCGCGGGATCAGCCACGGATGAACGCGCATCGCCGCGTCTTCGCCCGATCAGGGGAACGGGAGGATGTCGTCGATGAGGTCGACGTGCGTCATTATCATCCGGCGGCAGCAGTACCTCTCGAGCCCGAGCTGGTCGAGGGAGACCTGCGGGTCCTCGCCCATCTCGACCTTCTGGCGGTAGACCGCGTAGAGGTGCCCTATCACCTTCCCGCATGTGAAGCAACGAACGGGTATGATCATGCCATCACCTGTAGGACTTCTGCCTCTTCTTGCGGGCGCCTCGGCCCAGAGGCTTCTTCGCCTCCTTCCGCCGGTCATCGTTCACGAGAAGGCTCCTATCGAAGCTCCGGAACGTCTCTTCGAGGCCGTCGTCGTTGTAGTACTGGACGATGCCGCGAGCGATTGCGGTCCTCATGGCATAGGCCTGGCCCATGATGCCACCGCCAATGACGTTGATGTCGATGTCCACCATCGTCGCCTTCGGACCGGCGAGCTCGATGGGCTCCATGACCTTGAGCCGGGCGAGGTTCGTGCCCCAGTGGTCGAGTAGCATGTTGTTGACGCGCACGGTCCCGTCCCCCTTGGACACCGTCGCGCGAGCTATTGCGGTCTTCCTCTTGCCGCTCGTGACTACCGGTTTCATTTCGATCCCCCTCCGAAGCTGGCGCCGAGCTCGTTCGCTATCCTGCCTACCGAGACGAACCTCACGGCGTCCGGATTGATGGCCTCATCGTACGTCTCGAGCTTGACCTTCGCGAACTCCGCCGGGACGCCGATGTATACCCTGAGGCGCTTGAATGCCACCCTGCCCCGGGGCTTGTCGTAGGGGAGCATCCCGCGCACGGTCCGCTTGACGATCTGGTCAGGCATCCTGGGGAAGTGCGGCCCCTTTCGCGGATGATTGAGCCGGTGCTTCTCTATATAGTGGTCTATGACCGATTTCGGCTCGCCGAGGACGATCACTTTCTCGGCGTTAACGACGCGGACCTCTACACCCTCGAGGAGGTCCTTCGCGACCTTGCTGGCGAGCCGCCCGAGGACGAGGCTCTCTCCGTTGACGACCTTCATGGGGCTCACCCGATTATCCTGACGCCGGACCCCTTCGGGACCTTCTCGACCATGTCCGGGATGGTCGAAATGGAACCGCCGCTGTCGACGATGCCCTTCTCGGCGCCCGGCGACCAGTTGACCGATGCGACCGTGACCTTCTTCGACAGGGTCCCGCCTCCCAGCACCTTGCCGGGGACGACTATCGACTCGCCGTCAGCGACGACTCGCTCGATCCGTGCCAGGTTGACCTCGGCCCAGCTCGCGCGCGGCCTCTCGAGACGGTTGGCCACGGCGCGCCAGACCGGCGCGTCATGCTCGTTCGCCGACCTCTTGAGGTCCGCGATGAGCTCCTGGACACGATCGTTCTTCTGGCTTTTCCTCAGACCAATTCCTCCAGGTTGTGCTCGATACAAGGTCCTCGATATAAATGTTCCGGTGGCCAACAGGGCGCGAATTCATCGATTCCGGCGTTTTCGATTTAAAGGGTGAGCCTGGGGGATCCATCACGCCGCACCCGTTGGACGGGTTCAGCCCGCAGCTACAAAGGCAGCGCGGGAGGTCTCGCCCCATTACGGAGGGGGAAGGCGGGAACGCATCGCGCCGGCCTCGGGACGGACGACGAAATACGGTGCACGCCAAGAGCGCCGAAAAGGATGCCACGCCGTTCCTCACGCCCTCGCGGGCCGCTCATGAGCACCTCCGCCCATCATCCGAGAGGAGCAACGGGACGGACCGTCCAGTGGCCGCACTTCCATCGCGGCTTCGGGAGTACAGAACGGCAAACGCCCCGACATCACATACCTTTTTATCGGTGCCTGGTTATCGCGGGGAGATGAGCGACGATTTCGACTACATGAAACTGCTGGAAACCGCAAAGGCCGAGCTTGGGGAGGTCAAGGCGGAGGAGGGCAGGTTCAACCTTCCGGAGGTGGACTCCTTCATCGAGGGTAAGACCACCATATTCCGCAACTTCGGCGTGATCGTCGATATGATCGCGCGGGACACCGAGCACGTGCTCCAGCACCTGATCAAGGACATCGGGGCGCCTGGCGTCCTCGATGACTCTGGAAGGCTCATCATCAAGGCGAGGGTCGTCAAGGAGGACCTCCAGAAGAAGGTCGACGCCTACTTCGAGACCTACGTCCTGTGCTCTGAATGCGGGCGCCCGGACACGCACCTCATCAAGGAAGGGAGGACGCAGGTCGTCATATGCGACGCCTGCGGCGGGAGGCGCCCCGTACACGTCAAGAAGGCATCGAAGCAGGCCGCGTCGAAGGACGAGAGGCTTCGCGCCGGGGACACCATCGATGTCACCGTGCAGGACATATCCAGGAGGGGCGATGGCGTCGCGCGGGTCGGGCCCTATGTCATCTTCGTGCCGGGCTCGGCGAAGGGGGACAGGGTCAAGATCCGCATCGAGTTCGTATCGAACAACAATTTCGTCCAGTCGAAGGTCATCAAGGAGTGAGGCGGGGCCGATGGAACCGGCCGATATCCTCGTCGCTCGTGCCATGAGGGCACTTCTCGAGGGAGACCCCGCCGATGCGGAGAGGCTCGTCCTCGCCGTTCCGGAGGGAGCCAGGGGATGCAGGGGCCTCGCGGTACTTTCCGTCTCACGGTTGCGTCAGGGAGGGGCGGCACTCGAGCCAGGCGATTGCGATGGCCACCCCTCGTGGGCCGCCGTCCTCATCGAGTCGGCCCCTCCTGGGGAGATAGCGACGGTGGTCGAGGCCGCAGTTCTGCGCGAGGCGGGTGCCGAGGACGCTTCGCTCATAGTCGACGCCGCCGATGCGGGTGCAGCCCGATGCCTTGAACGGTCCGATTATGCCTCTGCGCTCGGAGTGTACGATTCGCTCTGTCGTTTGGAGGACGGCCGCGACAGGCTCGCCTGGGGCGTTGAAAGGGTCCTCGAGCGCGTCGAGGTGAAAGGGGACTACGAGAGGTTAGCGGCGGCGCTCCCGCTGCTCCGTCCCGACCTCGCGGAGGAGGTGCGTCTCTCGGTCGAACGGCAGTACGGCACGGCCATCCAGAGGGAGCGGTTCGACAGAGCTTTGGAGTACCTTCGTCACTTCGGAGGACTGGACCGCGGTTCGCTGGTCGCGGCGCTGGTCGACTCTGGAAAAAGCTCCGAGACCTACGGGACCCCTGCAGACGCTATAGAGCGATACAGGCTCGCCTCGGAGATCAGCGACGACGACGGCCTCAAGGCCGACCTCGCAGGCAGGGTAAGCGACATAGCGAAACGTGCGATCGCGGGCGGAAACCTCGACCTGGGCATGAGGGTGCTCGGTGAGGTGTCGGCGTTCGCGGACGTCCCGCTGTACGAACACCTCCAGGAGGTCGCCCACGGCCTGGTCCGCGAGGGACGGTACGACGAAGCCGTCGACCTGTACCTACGCCTCGGTGATGAGCGACCGGGAACCAAGACCGCGTATCACCTCAAGGACATCGCGAACCGGCTGAGGACCGAGGGGCGGACGGACGAGGCGATCGCGCTCTACGGGAGGATCTCGTCTATGGAGCCGGGGTTCGACCTTGACCACTACATCGTGCTTGTCGGGGTCGAACTGGCGAGGGAGGGCGCCCACGCGATGGCGCTCGCTGTCCTCGGACGCATCTCCGCAGAGACCCCCGAACTACTTCTCGCCCGCGCCGCTTCCCTTGAAGGCCTCGGCAGGACGGCAGAGGCCGGCGAGAGCCTTGAAGCGGCTTTGACGTTGAGGCCAGACGACCTGGGGACCCTCCGGGCGCTCCTGGCACACCGCGAGCGCCACGGCGATCACGGGAAGGCCTTTATCCTGGCCCGTAAGGCGCACTCGATCGACGGAACCCTGACTTGGCCGCGACCCACCCTCAGGAGAGGGATGTCCCGCCGGATCGCCGCGGCAGAGGATAGGGGCGATTACGTCCGAGCGGCGGACCTGTACATCGAATTCCTGGAGATGTTCCCCGGCGATCGTTGGGCGAAGATGCGCCTTGACCTCGTGCTCGACATCCTGAGGATGCGCGACAAGAAGGCCTGGAGGGCGGCGATGGAAAGGCTCGGCCGGGAGACCGGAAGAGGACGCATCCTGCGCAGGATGCGCGGAAAGCGCGACTGAGGTGAACAGTCGCATCGAGGAGACCGAAGGCCCCAGAAGGCACCTCGTCTCCCGAGGGATCTCCACCCTTCACTGGCGCTGGAAAACGTTTATATCGGGGACGCGGGATTGCGCGCCATGCCCACCGAGAGGATGAGCTGCGTAACGGGCTCGAGGATCATCGCACTCAACGACGAGGTCGTCAGGATGAAACAGGCGGGCGCCGACATCGTCTCGTTGACCCTCGGGGAGCCTGACTTCGACACCCCGGCCTTCGTGATCGACGCCGCGGTGGACGCCATGAGGAAGGGGGATACCCACTACACGGCATCCAAGGGGATCGCTCCGCTGAGGAAGCTCATCGCGTCGACGTACTCGTCGAGGAACGGAATCCCGTGCAAGATGGAGAACGTGCTCGTCGCCACTGCGAAAATGGCGCTCTACGAGGCGATGGTTGCCCTCCTGGACGCCGGCGACGAGATCCTGGTACCCGACCCTGGCTGGGTCTCTTACGAGCAGATGGCGAGGCTCGTCGACGCCGTGCCGGTCGCGTACGACCTCGGGGAGGGATTCCACGTAGACATCGACGCCCTGAACGAGGTCATCACCCCCAGGTCCGCGGCCATCGTCATCAACTCCCCGTCGAACCCGACGGGCGCGGTCTTCACGCGGAACGAGATGAGGGCCATCGCGGAGGTGGCCGAGGACAACGACCTCCTGGTCATATCCGACGAGGTGTACGATAGGCTGGTCTTCGAGGGTGAGCACGTCTCGATCGCCTCGCTACCGGGTATGTTCGATCGGACCGTGACGATCTTCAGCTGTTCGAAGACCTACGCAATGAGCGGATGGCGGATCGGCTGGGCCATCGCCCCCGCCGACCACATCATCCAGATGGGCAAGGTGCACGAGAACTCGGTGACGTGCATGCCCGGCTTCATCCAGGCCGGGACCATCGCGGCCATAGAGGGAGGCGAGGAGGCGCTGAAGGGGATGCTGTCCGTGTACCGCGAGAGGCGCGGGATCGTCGTCGACGGCCTGAACGCCATCCCGGGGCTTGAGTGCCACGTCCCCGAGGGGACCTTCTATGCATTCCCCAGGTTCGACGCGGAGATCGATTCCTTCGAGGTCGCGAGCCTCCTCCTCAGGGAGGGACACGTCGCCATCACACCGGGCGAGGCGTTCGGGAAGAACTCCTGCCGCAACTTCCGGCTCTCCTTCGCCGCCTCCGAGAGGAACATAAAAGAGGGCATCGCCAGGATCTCGAAGGTCATGAAGGCATTGGCCTGAGACGACGCCTTCACCCACTTTCTGGCCTTCCGGGGGAGATGAAGCGGACCGACACACCACGGCGAACTCGGCCACTTCATGCACAATGCTTTAATATGGAATCCGCCTTCGAAGTCTGCCTATGACTGGTGAGAACCCATTGCGGGTTTGAAGGAGGTAAGCCGATGAGCAAAGCATATGTGAAGTTCGAGATGCCCGAGGACCTCGTGAACACGGTATACGAGGCCATCGAGCAGACGCGGGACACGGGAAAGCTCCACAAGGGAACGAACGAGGTCACCAAGATCATCGAGCGCGGCCAGGCCGTCTTCGTGGTCATGGCAGCCGACATCGCACCCGAGGAGGTGCTCATGCACATCCCGTACCTCTGCGAGGAGAAGAACGTCCCCTACGCGTACGTCCCGAGCAAGCAGGAGCTCGGCCGGGCGGCAGGCCTGTCCGTGCCGACGGCGTCCGTGGCCGTCACCAAGCCCGGGAAGGCCAAGACCCTCATCGAGGGGCTGGCCGAGCGGCTAAAGAAGGTGTGAGGGATCCCACATGGAAGACGGGTTCCCGGCGGAGGTCCTGGAGGTCCTCGGAAGGACCGGTATGGCGGGGGAGGCCCACCAGGTGAAGGTCAGGGTCCTCGACGGCCGTGACAAGGGCAGGATCATCACACGCAACGTCGCTGGCCCTGTGAACATCGGCGACATCCTCGTCCTGAGGGAGACGGCCCGCGAGGCCAAGAAGCTCAACGTGAGGTGAGCAGGCGATGCCAGACACCCACAACTGCACATTCTGCGGAGGCCGCATCGAGCCTGGTACTGGACGCATGTACGTCAAGCGCGATGGCACGGTGCACCACTTCTGCTCCAAGAAATGCTACAAGAACCTGATCGAGCTGAAGCGAGTCCCGCGGAGGACCCGCTGGTCCCAGAGATACCAGGGATGAGCCGGTGATCGCCCATGGACCACACGTTCGTGATGGTCAAGCCAGACGGCGTGGCGCGCGGCCTCGTGGGTGAGGTCGTATCCCGACTTGAGAGGAGAGGGCTGAGGATCTCGGCCCTGCGCATGGTCCTCCCGGACGAGGACCTGGCGTCGAGGCACTACTCCGCGCACGCCAAGAAACCGTTCTACCGAGACCTCGTGTCCTTCATCACGTCAGGGCCGGTCGTCGCAATGGTCGTCTCGGGCGATTCTGCCGTCGACGTGGTCAGGGGCCTCGTCGGCGCGACGGACCCGAAGGGGTCCCCGCCTGGGACGATACGGGGTGACCTCGCCATCGACATCGGCAGGAACGTCGTCCACGCCTCGGATTCCGCCGCTTCTGCGGCTTCGGAGATAGCGCTGTGGTTCGGCGAGGGCGAGATCATCGAACACGTGACTGCGGCCCAGCCCTACCTCTACGAGCGCTGAAAGGAGGAGGTGGAATGACCGTGATCAATACCGATCCGGGTCCGGGACGGTGCGCGGCGGAGGCGATCGTCGAATGACGGTGCGCCAACCCATCGTAAGCGTTCTTGGCCACGTGGACCACGGAAAGACGAGCCTTCTCGACCACATAAGGGGCTCGTCCGTCGCGGCGCGCGAGGCGGGCCTCATCACCCAGCACATCGGCGCCACGGAGGTCCCGATAGACACCATCGCTGAGATCTGCGGCCCGATGTTCGACAGGCGGAAGATACGGATCCCGGGGCTCCTCTTCATCGACACGCCCGGCCACCGGGCGTTCACGAGCCTTCGTGCGAGGGGAGGGTCGCTTGCCGACCTCGCCATCGTCGTCATCGACATCATCGAGGGAATGAAGCCCCAGACCATCGAGTCCATCGAGATACTCAAACGCAACAGGACGCCGTTCATCATTGCTGCGAACAAGGTGGACCGGATATCCGGCTGGAAGTCCAAACCGCGGCCCTTCGCAACGGCGCTCGATGCACAGCAGGACTTCGTCCAGGAGGATCTCGAGCGGCGCATCTTCGGCCTCATCGGCCAGCTCAACCGGCAGGAGGTCAACGCCGATAGGATAGACAGGATACAGGATTTCACGAGGAACTTCGCCATCGTCCCCATCTCGGCGAAGACCGGCGAGGGGGTGCCCGACCTGCTCCTGCTGCTGATAGGGCTCTCGCAGCGCTTCCTGGGCGAGAGGATAACCGAAGAGGGCGGCCCTGGCGAGGGCACCGTCCTCGAGGTCAAGGAGGAGGTCGGCCTTGGCACCACCATCGACGTGATCCTCTACCGTGGCGTGCTACGCAGGGGGGACCCGATCGCATTAGGCGGACTCGAGCGCTCCATCACCACACGGGTAAAGGCGATACTCAAGCCCAAGCCGCTGGACGAGATCCGCGATCCGAGGGATCCCTTCACGCAGGTCGACGAGGTCTCCGCAGCCGCGGGCGTCAAGATACTCGCTACCGACCTAGCGGACGTCGTCCCCGGCTCTCCGGTGATGGTGATGGGGCCCGACGAGGTGCCCGACCTCGCGTGCGTCTCGACATTTGAACAGGACCCGGAGGGGATCACGATCCGAACCGACACCCTTGGCGCCCTGGAGGCCATGCGGTTCGAGTGCAAAGAGGCTGGCATCCCCATACGGAAGGCGTGCATAGGCCCGGTCTCGCGGAGCGACGTGATGGAGCTCGCCGCGATCTCCGACCCCCGCCGCCGGATCATCCTCGCGTTCAACGTGAGGGTCACGCCCGACGCGCAGGAAGCCGCCGACGCGAACGGCGTCGAGATCCTCACGAGCGACGTGATATACCACCTCCTGGACGGGTACAAGGAATGGAGCGAGAAGATCTGCCGCCAGATGGACGAGGAGTCGAGGGAGTGCATCGCCTATCCCTGCTCGATAAGGCTCCTGCCCGACCACGTGTTCCGGCTGAGCAAGCCCGCCATCGTGGGCGTCCGCATCCTGGCCGGGAACCTGAGGCCGGGACTGAAGCTCATGAGGGACTCCGGTGCGCCGGCCGGCACGATCAAGAGCATCAGGTCCGGCGAGGAGACCCTCAAGAAGG
>JAKEGO010000042.1 GCA_022615805.1 Thermoplasmata archaeon | reverse complement strand
CGGGCGAGCGGGTCGTGCTCCAGCTGGGCGAGCATCTCGGCCGCCAGCAGGAGCGGGTCGGCCCCGCCGTCGGCGACGACGAGGACCTCGGACGGCCCTGCCAGGAAGTCGATCTCGCAGTCGTTCCTGATCAGGAGCTTGGCGGCGGTCACGAACGCGCCGCCCGGGCCGACGATCTTCTTGACCGGGGCGATCGTCTCAGTCCCGTACGCCATCGCCGCGATCGCCTGGGCCCCTCCCACGGAGTAGACCTCGCTCATCCCGCACAGGCCTGCAGCTGCGAGCACGGCGTCCCCGATGCGGCCGCCCTTCGCGGGCGTGCACAGCACCGTCTCCGCAACGCCCGCGACGCGCGCGGGCACGCACGCCATCAACACTGAGGAAGCGTAGTCCGCCGTCCCTCCTGGGACGTAGACGCCGACCCTGTCCAACGGCACGACCCTCTGCCCGAACGAGCCTGCTTCGTCGGTGTACTCGAAGGGCCTGAACGCCTGCTCGGAGTGGAACCTCTCGATGCGCTCCTTGCACGCGACCATCGCGGCCATCAGCTCCGCCGGCAGACGGTCCATCGCGGTCCGCAGCTCGGCCTCCGGGACGCGGAGCGAGTCGCCTGTGAACGAATCGTACTCCCTGGCGCAGGCGAGGAGGGCCTGGTCGCCCCCGCGCCGGACCCGGCCGACTATGGCCGCCGCAGCGGCGAGGGGGGCGGACAGGTCCACCCCCTCCCTGGAAATCAGACCCCTCCGCTCCGCGTCGGAGAGCCTTGATATCTCGAAGGCCAGCATGTCAGAGTACCATCCTTTCTATCGGCATCACGAGTATCCCCGCTGCCCCGATGCTCTTGAGCATGGCGATCACGCCGTTGACCTCGTCCTCGTTCGTGACCGCGTGGATGGCCACCAGGTCGTCCCTCCCCATGATGTTCATGACCGTCGGCCCGGAGACGCCGGGAACGAGGGTGTTCAGGGTCTGGAGCCTGTCCCTGGGGACGTTCGCCATGATGTAGCGCTTCCTGGAGGCGTTCATCACGCTGGCGAACGCGCTCGTGACCTCCTCGATCGTCTGCCGCTTCTCCTCCACCGCCCTCGGGTTCGCGATGAGCACGGCCACCGACTCGAGGACGACGCCCACCTCCCTCAGGCGGTTCATCTTCATCGTCGAGCCGGTCTCGGTGAGGTCGACTATCACGTCCGCGAGGCCTATCCGCGGCGCGACCTCCGTGGCCCCGGACACCTCGGCGGGCGTCACTGCCTTGCCGATCCCCTGGAAGAACTCCTTTGTGAGGTTGGGGAACGAGGTGGCGACGACGCAGCCGTCCGGCACGTCGGCGGCCTCCCTGACTTTGGACTCCTCCGGCACCGCGGCCACGAGCCTGCACCTGCCGAAGTCGAGGTCCATAAGCCTCCTGACTTCGCGCCTCGTCTCGAGGACGAGGTCGAGGCCCGTGATGCCGATGTCGGCCGCGCCCATCTCCACGAACTCGGGGATGTCCTGAGCCCTCGCCATGAGGACCTGGTACCGCCCCTTGCCGAACTCGGCGAGGAGCGTCCTGCTGTTCGAGTCAGGGACGGGGAACCCGATCCTGTTCATGAGCCTGACCGCGCTTCCGTTCAACCTTCCCTTGTTCGGCAGAGCTATCCTGAGCATGCTCACTGCAACACCTCCCTGATCGGCGCCGGCGAGCCAGGGCCAGCAAGCATGCTGACGCGTTGACCTACGGCACAGAACAACCCGGAGCGCATGCTGGACCGCGTGGACTCACGCGTGAAGACAACCAAACACGACCGATCTTGGAGCCATGTCCTTGCGCCTCGAGCAGGCCAGCGAAGCCAACGACGGTATTTAGTTGTTGTGTCCGATGCGCGGCGCCTGGCGGACACATGTGTACAGCCGGCGCGGGCGCTGGCAGTTGATGTACGGTAGAACTCCGGCCTCCGGCGCCGTCAGGTCGGGTAAAGGGCGCCCAGGACGAGCACCACCACTGAGACGGTGATGCACATGGCGACGACGAACCACGGGTTGATCTTCAGCGCCTTCTCATCCTCGGAGTCGAAGTACCGGATGAGACCGGCTGCGGAGTGGAAACCCTCGCCCTTCTTCTGCTTCGGCATAGGCCTCGGGGAGGCCTATTGAGGGTCTCCATATATAAGCCTTTACGGGCCAGTCTCCGCCCGGACCTGGCCCTTTCCAGGCCGGAATCCATCAGGAAAAGCATTATATAATCTACAAGATAATTGACAGAATCCCATCTGGCTAGGCGCGGTCACGGCGTGACGACATCTAGGCGGACCTATCAGGGAGCTGAGGTCTGAAGAGAGGGATTCGGAGGTAGTACTATCGCCACGGTGTTCCTTGTCGACGACGAGAAGTTCATCGTCGACCTGTACAAAGACATACTCGAGGCCAACGGCCACACGGTCGTCGACGTCGCCTCCGACGGCGAGGAGGCCGTGAGGAAGTACAGGGACATGAAGGAGAAGCCCGTCGTCATAATCATGGACCAGAGGATGCCGATCAAGGACGGCGTGAGCGCGACCCAGGAGATCCTGAAGATGGACCCTGAGGCGCTGATATTCTTCGGGAGCGCCGACCTCCACATAGAGAAGGAGGCGCTCGCGGCCGGGGCCAGGGGGTTCCTCCTCAAGCCCTTCCGGATAGAGGAGCTCCTCGCGGCCATCTCAGAGGCCGAAGGGGAGAAGAAGGGGTAGCAGGGCCCGCGGCGCGATCCGCCGTCCCTGCCCGAGAGTGGTTCTGCATGAGTGCGAGAGAGAGCGACATCGACGCGTTGGCCCTGCCCGGGGGCCGCTTACGTTTAAGTAGGCCCTGGGGATATGAGAACGCACCCTACCCGGGGGATGCCTGATGCCCGAACAGGAGAGCGACATG
>JAKEGO010000041.1 GCA_022615805.1 Thermoplasmata archaeon | reverse complement strand
AGGACCAGTACCGCGAGAACCTCTGATGTGACGGGGAAGGGCCGGGACCGGGAATCGACCTAGATGATGCTTCGCATCATCCGGGTTTGGAAAAACATCGATGACATATGCTTTTTCCAAACACCCGGTTCGGTAACGGGTTCGATCTGCAGGTTCGGCCCCTCCCCTGAATGTCATATGAATGAGATAGGGAAGGGCCGGGACCGGGAATCGAACCCGGGTCGAGGGATCCACAGTCCCATAGGATACCACTACCCCACCCCGGCCATGAAGTGCGAAAGCATCTATGGTCCCATATTTAACCTTTCAGGGTCCGCGCGCGTACAATACAACATTGAGAAGGTTCATGCGGTGATGGAGAGCAACTCCCTGAGCCTCATCACCAGCTCGTCAGGGGTGAGGTCCACGGCGACGACCTTCTGGCGCCCGGCGTGTCCGGAGACTATGGCGGCCCTGGCGCCAAGCAGTTCCCCGAGAAGAGCCTCCACAGCCGCGTTGGCCCTGCCGCCCTGCGCCCTTTCGCGGACGCTGACCCGGATGGCCCTCCTCCACTCGTCGTATCCCGACAGGCAGTCGCATCTAGCGCCCGGGGAGACCGCGATGCGCAGGAGGGCCCCCTCCTTTCCGGATGAGATGGCCTCTTCCATCACACCCCCATCGATCGAGGCCTACTTGAGCGGTTCGGGTCCCGTGTCCGGCAAACATATTAACCGCCAGACGTCGTTCCCGGCGCCATGTCCTTCCGGTTCGAGGCCGTCGACGGCGAAGCCCGCGCGGGGGTCCTGCGGACCCCCCACGGGGACGTCCCGACGCCCTTCTTCATGCCCGTCGCGACGAAGGGCGTGGCGAAGGCCATTCCATGGGACCGCATATGGGACATGGGCTACCGCGCGATCATCTCGAACGCCCTCTTCCTCTCCTACCGGCCGGGCACGGATATCGTGAGGCGCATGGGAGGGATCCAATCTTTCACGGGATGGAAGGGCGCGATCGTGACCGACAGCGGCGGCTTCCAGGGCCTCAACGCGGACCTGGTGAAGGGCTTCGTCGAGGAGGGAATGCGGTTCCGCGCCCCGACGAGCGGACAGGTCTCGGTGGTCACGCCCGAAAGGGTCATCGAGATACAGCGCGACCTCGGTTCCGACGTGATGATGCCCCTCGACCACTGCCCTCCCCATGGGGCGCCGTCCGGGGACGTTCGCGAGGCGACCGAGCGGACCGAGCGATGGCTCGAGCGGAGCGTGGGCGAGCTCCGCGGCGCCGGGCAACAGCTCTTCGGCCTAGTGCAGGGGGGCCTCGACCCGGTCCTGAGGACTATGTCGGCCAAGCGGACCGCCGCGATGGACGTCGACGGCATCGCGATCGGCGGCCTGTCCCTAGGGGAGACGCCCGAGCAGACCTTCAGGATGTCGAGGGCGGTCGTCGAGGCGGTCCCGGCGTCGATGCCGCGATACATCATGGGGCTGGGCTCGCCCGCCGAGGTCATCCGGGCCGTCGCCTCCGGCATCGACATGTTCGACAGCGCGTTCCCGACCAGGAACGCCCGCCACGGCAGCCTCCTCACCCGCACTGGCCGGATGAACCTCGGGAGGGCGCAATACGATGGCGCGGATGGCCCAATCGACCCGGAGTGCGGCTGCACCGCCTGCACCATGCACGACGTCGGCTACCTCAACCACCTGTACCGCGAGAACGAGATGACCGCCTTCGTCCTGGGGACGGAGCACAACCTCCGTTTCATGCGCGACCTGATGGAGGAGTGCCGGACCGCCATCCTCGAGGGGAGCATGGGCGAGGTGGGAGGGGCCTTCACCGCTGGCGCGCGATGAGCGTGTCGTCCCCCGTCCTTCCGCGTGTCCTCTGGCGGTTACGGCGGACCAAGGCATTGATGGTGACGTTCGTCCTCCGCAAACCAGATATCCCGTGAGGAATATCCCCGGAGGGTCACCGGATGATGGTCCCGTTCAGATGTCATCGAAGGCCGTTGATCGACGCTCCGCCATCGCTTGGGCCCCCGGTTGCGCTTCGCGAAATGGAGGGCCGTGACGGGGCAGGCGTGCTCGGCACTCCCGCTCGTGTCGCCGCCATCATCTCGGATATCGGGATCATGCTCGCGTCCCACGGCATTCTGAGGTCCTTTGGAACGGAGGGCGTTTGAGATGTGGCGCGTTGAGGCCGCGGGCACCGGGGACGCTGCCGGGCTGGCCGCCCTCTACCGACGCGTGTGGGACGGTTACCGCGGGGCGCTGCCCGACGCCCTCCTCGACCACAGGTCCCCGGACGCCCGCGAGATCGCCTCGTTGATGGCCGACATGACCTATTTCGTGGTGCGCGACGGCGATGGGATCATCGGCGTCGCCCGGTGCCACGTCGAGTGCGAGGCCTGTTACCTCGAGAGGATGGTCGTCGATGCCCCGTTCCGCCGGATGGGCGTCGGCACCGCGCTCGTAGAGCGCGTCGTCCGACATGCCAACGAGAACTCATGTCACAAGGTCTTCCTGAACACCAGCCCGAAGCTGACGGACAGCATGGCCTTCTACGAGCGTATGGGCTTCGCCCGATGCGGACTGTTCCACCGCCACTTCTGGGGGGAGGACGTGATCTTCTACGAGCTCCTGCTCTGAGACGATGGTCTCGCAACACGATCCCGTAAGCGATCCTGGGCCAAGCGAGTCGGACCCCCTGGATCCACGGGACTCGAGATAACCAAGGTTTATATTCTCATATCCTGCTTCGAGGTCGGTGTTGTGGCATGGGACGACAGACCCCCTTTGATGTCGGGGCTCGTTATCGAAAATACGTGGCCGAACTCCTCGGTACCTTCGCACTCGTCCTCTTCGGGTGCGGTACCGCGGTCCTGGCCGGATGGAACGTCGGGTACCTGGGCATCGCCTTCGCCTTCGGCGTTGCCGTCCTCGGGACGATCTACGTACCTCATTATGCCAAGAAAGATACTTCGCCGAGGACGAGAAGGAAGGCCCAAAAGGCGGGGCCGATCGAGGAGCCAGAGGCGAAGGAAGGGTCCGGAGAGATGGACCAGGAATGAGGATCATATGGTAGTGAATGTGGACCGGTTTAATGGTCCGTTCGGAATGGCCCGTATGATGGCGGCTGCGATTGCGATCGTCCTCGGGCTTATCGTGCTTTCCGTCGCGGTCGGGACCGCAGCGGGCGACACGTTGCACGTCGACGCGATCGAGGGGTCTGACGAAACTGGGGACGGTTCCGCAGGCAATCCCTACGCCAGCATTACGGCCGGGGTCGGGAACGCTACGGACGGCGACACGGTCCTCGTCGCGCCGGGTACCTATTCGGAGAACATGATCGAGATCACAAGGCCGATGTCCGTGGTCTCCGAGTCAGGCGACCCGGCTGATACGATCGTGGGTGCGGTCGGCTACAGCCAGTTCCAGGTCCATGCCGATAACGTCACGCTGTCCGGGTTCACCATCAGGTACGGCACGTACACGGTGTATCTCGACGAGGCCGACCATTGTACCATCTCCAACAACGTGATCACCCAGGGCTACGTGGGCCTTCTGATGGATGGGACCCTCGAGGACCCTGCGCTCGACAACACCATCTCGGGCAACACGGTGACGGCGAACACGGGGGAAGGGATGTGGATCACATCCGAGACGGCGCGGACTCTCATAGAGGACAACAATGTGACGGACAACGGCGACATCGGCATCCACATCTACTACGCCGGCAGACAGACCGTCCGGGGGAATACGGTCGCGGGAAATGTTGTGGGTATAACCGTCCACCAGACCCCGGACTGCCTCCTCGATGGGAACGCGATAGGGCCCAACGACGCGCAGGGCCTGGTCATCTCCTACTCCACCGACCTAACGATGACGGATAACGAGATGTCCGGCAACCTGTACAACCTCGAGGTAACGTCCGGCAACATCGCCGATTTCGAACACGACATCGATACCAGCAACACCGTCGACGGTCGCCCGGTCCACTACTGGGTCGGTGCCATTGGTGGGACCGTGCCATCTGGCGCCGGCATGGTCGGACTCGTCCGATGCGCCGACGTCATCGTGAGGGACCTATCCCTATCGCATAACGGGGCCAGCGTTCTCCTGGTGGACACGAACGGGGCCCTCGTCGAGAACGTGTCCGCGACCGAGAGCAGGTTCGGCATCCGTCTGTACCGCTCCAGCAACTGCACGATAACCGGATGCTACCTCACGCAGAACGGCGACAGCGCGCTGGCCGGCGGCATAGACGTCGAGGAGTCCTCGTTCATCGAGATCGTCGGGAACAACTGCACAGACCAGATATACGGCTGGTCGACTGGCATCCACGTCCAGCACTCCCGGAACGTCACCGTCGAGGGGAACGTGGCGGACGACAACGGCGGACACGGCATCGTGACATACGATGTGGCGTACTCGCGCATCGCGGACAACGTCGCCCGGGACAACCTATGGGGCAGCGGATTCTATTTCAACAGCGGCACCGACTGGTGCGTCGTCGAGGGGAACAACGCCAGCCGCAACGGCCAGTACGGGTTCATGGTGTACGGCTCGTACAATAGCGTCATCCGGCGCAATGCGGCATGCTGGAACCGTGGTTCGGCGGGGTTCGGAGCCCATTATTGCGGCCACAACGCGTTCGAGGAGAACGTCGCCATGCGCAACGGGCGGGGATTCGATCTGAACACCGCTGGATACAACGAGATCGCGCGCAACTCGGTCGCCCGCAACGAGGCATGCGGCATCGTGCTGCTCTCGTCCGACGGCAACGAGGTCAGGAACAACAGCATCGAGCGCAACGGCTGCGGCGTCGAACTCACTGCATCGAGCGACTGGAACGTCATCGACGGCAACGACGGCTCATGGAGCGAGCACTCAGGGATCCGCCTGGACTACGACAACAAGGAGAACGTCGTGTCGAACAACACCCTCAGAAACAACGCGGGCGAGGGGATCCTCCTCAACGACGCGAACATCGACAACGTCATCGCGCACAACATCGTGTGCAACAACAGCGGGACCGGGATCCGCATCGAATCCGACGGCTACACCCCGGTACCCTCATCGAACAACACCGTACATGACAACCTCCTCGAGAACGGCGACAACGCCTACGACGAGTTCTGGAACCTGTGGAACATAGGAAGGACCGCGGGCGGGAACGTCATCGGCGGCCCGTATCTCGGGGGGAATTACTGGTCCGACTACGTCGGCTACGACAGCGACGCGGACGGGATCGGCGAGGAGCCCCATCCGATCCCGGGCGGGGACAACGCCGACGCCCTCCCCCTGATGTACCGGCGCCCGTTGGCCGCGGACTTCACATGGGAACCGGCGGTCGTCATCGACGGTGACAACGTCTCCTTCCACGACCGCTCGTCCTCCGGGAACGCGAGCATCGTCAACTGGACGTGGGACCTCCCCTTCGCCGGATATCCGATAACGCCCATCATGGTCTACTTCCAGGACCCGATATGGCGCTTCGAGGCAGGGAGCTACGACATCACCCTGACCGTCAGGGACGCCTTGGGATACGAGGCGAGCGCGACGAAGGTGCTCGTGGTCCAATCCCCCGCCGACCCTGTCGCCGACTTCGTGTGGTCCCCCGCCAAGCCGGAGGACGGAGAGGATGTGTTCTTCCAGGATGCATCGGTGGAGGGCACCTTCGCCATCGTCAACTGGACCTGGGACCTGCCGTTCGCCGGTTACCCCATTACTCCGGCAATGCGGTACCTTCAGGACCCGCAATGGAGGTTCGCCCCCGGCAGATATGACATCACGCTCACAGTGACGGATGCGTTCGGCCTCAACGACAGCGTCACAAGGTCCGTGGCCGTGACCGGATACTCCCTCGTGGGCCCTTTCATCTTCCAGTCCCCCTCGGAGAAGGGCACGGTCGGCATCTCCGCGCAGGTGGTGGGCTCGGTCGCATTCGACTGCGCGTTCCTGGCCTCGCCGCCATTGCCCAACGACCGACTGTTCGGCGTGTACTTCGACGTAACGACGGAGGGCAACGGCACGATCGGGTGGGTCAACGTCACATGGCACATCGCCAACCTGTCCGCCTCGGCGAACGGGACGGTGCTATGCATGTACGTCTGGGACCCCGGCCTTGAGACGTGGATCGAGGTCGAGGAGTCAGGGTTCGTCCCGGGCGAGGACCTCCTCTGGGCCAACCTCACCCACCTCACCATCCTCGCTCCCGGAACGGTGGCCCCATCGCCGCCCGGACCGGACGGGGGCGACGGGGAAGGAGGCGAGTCCAACGCGGTCCTCGCCGGCGTCGCGGTCGTCCTCGGCGCAGTGATCGTCGCGCTCACCTTCATCCTGCTCCGTGGCCGCCGCCGGGGCCGGACTCCGACTCAAAGGCGGGGCGACCGATGGGACGACGTCGAACGGAGGCACCCGAGGCGTACAACGAAAAGGCGGCCGCCCTCTGTCGGAGGCGACAGGTCCCGACCGGAGTAAGGCGGCGTTCCGCGGAAGGGCCCGCGTCCGTGAGACGGTGGGCGCCCGCACCCGGCGCTCACCGGACATGGTCCCTCGTGACGGCAAGGTGCAGGTGGGGGTCTGTCGGGAAAAGGCCTATATCGGGGTCGCTCGATGGCGGGACGAGGCGATCACATGGTCGATCTCAGAGTTTACGAGTGCGAGGGATGCGGAAGGAGGGCCACGGTCCCCAGGGGCGATCCGGCACCGGGGTGCTGCGGGAAGCGGATGAGGCTGCTCCCACTCGAACCATGCAGGGTTGCGCCGGCCGCCGAGCACTCGAGGCCCATGGCGTCCGAGGACGCCTGCGACGACTCCCGGGCTGGATGAAGGCGGAGGCGGCGGACCGGAACGGTCATATGGCCCCACGCCGCTTCCGCCGAAGGGAGATGATAGAATGGACGCGGAGGAAGCGGTCGAGACCCTCCTCGAAGGGAACAACAGGTTCATGGAGGGCGCGTCGGTGCACCCGAACTCCGGGAGGGACCGGAGGCGCGAGGTCCTCGGCGGCCAGAGCCCGATTGCGGCGATCCTGTCCTGTTCGGATTCCAGGGTCCCTCCGGAGATGGTCTTCGACGCCGGGATCGGGGACATCTTCGTCGTGAGGACCGCCGGCAACGTGGTCGACGAGGTCGCCCTCGGCAGCATCGAGTACGCCGTCGACGATCTCCATGTCCCGCTCGTCGTGGTGATGGGGCACACGTTCTGCGGCGCGGTCAAGGCGGCGGTAGAGGGAGCCGAGCCGAGGGGGAGCATCGCATCAGTGATACGGGCCCTCGCCCCCTCGGTCGAGGCCGCCCGTCAACGCGGGGAGGCGGTCGTCCACCACGCGGTCATCGAGAACGTCAGGCGCACGGTGGCATCCCTCGTCGATCGCTCGAGCATCCTGCGTGACGCCGCGGCCTCCAAGCGCGCGGCGATGATCGGCGCAGTGTACGACATGGAGACCGGCGCCGTCCTGATGTTCGATTGAGGGACACCAGCAGCCAGAGCCGGGGGTCGAGGCATGGGACGCGCGGATGTTGACAGGGAACGGACTGCATCCTGCAGCGCGCATCACCGGCGCCACTCTCGCGTTCGGAGGCAGGGCCCGGTCGCCAGGGCGCTCTGGATATCGCTCGGCTCGCTTTCGTTAGGCCTCGGCATCATCGGGATCGTCCTTCCGTTGATGCCTACGACCCCCTTCCTCCTCCTTGCCGCCTACTGTTTCGATCGCGGGTCTCCAAGGCTGCACCGATGGCTCCTCGGCAACAGGTACCTCGGCGGGTTCATCCGCGACTACGTCGAGGGGCGGGGCATCCCCATGAGGACCAAGGCGGTGGCGATCGCCACCCTCTGGGTGACGATGCTACTCACGATCGTCCTCGTCCTCGGGGACCCGGGGGACAATGTCGGGTCTGTCCCGATATGGCTTGTCGACCTGTTCCTCCTGGTCATCGCGGCAGGCGTTACGCTCCACCACGTGACACTGCCCACGGCGCCGGCCCACCCCCGCCGCATCGTTTAAGTAGGCGGCCTTTTGATGTGCATCATCCCGCATTGCGGGAAGGACGTGTGATGGAGATGCCGATCGAGGAGGGAGACACTGTCAGGATAGCATACCGAGGAACGTTCGACGACGGGGAGGTCTTCGACTCGACGGAGGAGGGCGACGAGCCCATCGAGTTCGTCGTCGGCTCGGACTCGGTCATAGCCGGCATCGACCGTGCCGTGAGGGGACTGGAGAAGGGGGACGAGACCGAGGTCATCCTGGCGCCCGTCGACGCCTTCGGCGACAGGGACCCCTCCCTGGTCCAGGAGATACCGAGGGACAGGTTCCCGGTGGTCGATATCGAGCCCGGGTCGATGTTCTTCATCGAGTCCCCCGACGGAGAGCGCGTCCTCACGACGGTCGTGGAGGTCAGCGAGACCGGTATCGTCATCGACCTCAATCACCCCCTCGCGGGGCAGGAGCTGACGTTCCTCATCCGGGTGCTCGACGTCGCGAAGAAGGAGTGAGGCCCTGATGGGACCATGGTCCGAGGCCTCGTGTGGTCCAGACGAGAAAGGTTTTTTATCGGGAACCATCCTAACGGGGCGGAGGTGAAGGGATGACCAGCCGTCCGAAGAAGGTCGTGGGCGAGAAGAGCGAGGAGAGGGCCATCACTTCGATGCCGCCGGCGTTCGCCGAGCCCGCACCCCTCGGGCTCATCGGCCTCGCCGTCGCCGCGCTCGTCCTCGGGCTCTCGGACCTCGGCCACTCCTCGGTAGCGCACAAGTCGGGGATGATACCCTGGACGATCTTCCTCGGGGCCACCGCCCAGCTCCTGGCGGGCCTGATGGACTTCCGGCGCAACAACGTCTTCGGCGGGACGGCGTTCACCACCTATGCCCTCCTGTGGTACTCGGTCTCACTGACCCTCGTCCTCGCCATCTACTTCGATGCGAAGGTCGATATGGCACACTACGCGCACGGACTTCTCGGCTTCCTCTTCTTCAGCGTGATCCTGACGGTCGCCTCCCTCATGACGAACAAGACCTTCATCGGCATACTCGTCTGGATAGACATCGCGATCTACGCGCTGGTGATGCACATCCTCCACGGGACCTCCCAGGAGGCGGTAGGATACGCGCTGCTCGTCGTGTCGTTCCTCTCGTTCTACGGTGCCGCCGCCATCCTCCTCAACGCGATGGCCGGCAAGCAGGTCCTGTCGATGGGCAAGCCGCTCTGGAAGCCCTGAGGCAGCGCCATGAAGGACGACATCGAAGCCATCGTCGCCGACCTCAGGGCGCTGACCGACCCGTCCGACCGCGAGGGAATGGCACGCTTCGGGATCGACTCGAACCGCGCGATGGGCACGAGGATGCCCGTCCTCCGAAAGTACGCGAAGGGCCTGGGAAGGGACCACGATAGGGCGCTCCGTCTCTGGGACCGCGGGCTCCGCGAGACGATGGTCCTCGCGGCCCTCACCGATGACCCGGCGGAGGTCACGGCGGAGCAGGCGGACCGATGGGTCTCCGGACTCTACGACTGGGAGTCCTGCGATCAGACCTGCCTCAACCTGTTATGGCGGACTCCTTTCGCCCATGAAAAGGCGGTGGAGTGGACCTTCAGGGAGGGCGAGTTCGAGAAGCGCGCCGGTTTCGCCCTCATGGCCGTGCTGGCGGTGAAGGACAAGAAGTCTGACGATGCGGCGTTCGAACGTTTCTTCCCGCTTATCGAGCGCGAGGCCACCGACCCGCGCAACGGCGTCAGGAAGGCGGTCAACTGGGCCCTCAGGCAGATCGGCAAGAGGAACGCCGCGCTGAACGCAAGGGCCATCGAGGTGGGCGAGCGCATCGCATCCATCGACGACCGGACGGCCAGGTGGGTGGCCAGGGACGCTTTGATGGAGCTGCGGTCGGAGGCGGTCCGCGAAAGACTGATGACGAGGGGCTCCCGGGCGACGCCCGGGCGGCTATGATAGTTACAACTTTACAGACATCCTCTATAACACACTCCCGCAATCACATCCTGCATCGAGCAGGGGTTGGACATATGCGTTCGATCGGGTCTTCGATCACGCGGAATGGGTCTTCATCGATGATCTCGCGATCGGATCGGTCAGGGGGCCCTTTCCCCGTTCACGGAGCTCCGGTCCCGACTCCGCCCCTCGTGTCGATAGCCAGGACCATCCCCGTGATATTCCTCATCCTTTGTTTACTCGCCTCGAGCGCCGTGGCGCAGAAGAGCAAGACCTTCGTCCTCGTCGCCGACACCCACTTCGGGAACGTCCACGAGGGGAACGGCTCCGCGGACGATATTGCCAGTATGGAGGACTGGATCAACGGCACCGACCCAGACTTCCTGATGCACATGGGGGACATCGTGAGCTATTCCAAGAAGGCAGGCGCCGACGACCAGGGGGATTACGACGAGTTCATTGAGGCCGGCGCGAGCTTCGACGAGATGATCGAGCACACCCCCATCAACGACGTTTGGTTCGCCCTCGGGAACCACGAGGCCTACCCCAACACCGACACCAAGTACAGCAAATGGGCCCACTGGGATGGCGCGCGGTTCATGCGAGACAGAGGTCTTGTAAGCCCCTGGTACGTCATAAAGGAGGGGAACAATGTCTTTGTCTTCGTCGGGGTCGTCCGGGACATGGAGAATGGCTGGGTGTCCGAATGGAAGGACATCGGTTGGGGTAAGAATGAAGGCAGTATCTATATCCCTCAGAACAAGCTTGAATGGCTCGATCGCACACTTGCATACTGGAAGGACACCCCGAACAATATCTTCGTGATCTGCCATATGGCAATTGTCGACACAAACTCATATTCAAGAGCCTGGTATCATCAATCCCACAATCAATGGATCATGACGAGCCGGAAGCTCCTGTCGATATTCGAGGACAACAGGGTCGACGTCTACCTCCACGGCCACATCCACACCGACCCGGACTCGTCATACTCGAGCCACGTGAACGTCAGCAAGGGCAACGTCCTCGTCTCGGGTTTCAGGTCGGATCTACCGGCTACGACGTTCATCCACGTCCCCTCGATCAACTGGGAACATGGAAAGGAACGCAATAAAAGGTCGAACTATCCCGCCCTGATGACCTTCGATCTAGTGGAGGACCAGGTGTATTTCGAGCTCT
>JAKEGO010000040.1 GCA_022615805.1 Thermoplasmata archaeon | reverse complement strand
GCAGCTGTCGGGCGGCCAGAAGCAGCGGGTCTTCGTGGCCAAAGCCCTGGTGCGGAACCCTGACGTGCTGCTGCTCGACGAGCCGGTGGCCGGGGTCGACGCGGACACGATGGAGCGGTTCTACCAGCGCCTGAGCGACCTCAACGCGGAGCGCAGCCTCACGATCCTCGTCGTGTCGCACGACCTGACGGCCGTCTTCTGCCGCATGTCCTCCGCGATGTGCGTCAACAGGGACGTCCACTATGCGAGGATAACCCCCGACCTGGACGTCAACGACCTCCTGAGGAGGGGGTACGGCGAGCACTTCCACTTCATGTTCCACGAGCACCAGTGCCAGGGGGTGTTCCGACGGCCCTGACGCTCTTCGACATCCCGAGGTTGCTTGGCTACCAGTTCTTCCAGTACGCCATCGTGGGGGGCGTCGTGACGTCGATCGTGTGCGCCTGGATCGGTCTCTTCCTCATACTCAGGCGCGAATCGATGCTGGTGGACGGCGTTGCGCACACTTCCTTCGGCGGCATCGCCCTGGGCCTCTACCTCGGCATCGACCCTATGCTGACGGCGCTGTTCGTCACCATATTGGCGGTGCTCGGGATCTCGGCCATGAGGCGGGCCGGGATGGCGCAGTCCGACTCCGCGACCGCGGTCGTGCTGGCCCTCGGCTTCAGCACCGGCCTGGTGATCATCAGTCTCGCCGACGGGTTCAACGTGGAACTGCTGAGCTACCTGTTCGGCTCAGTGCTGACGATCGACGGGACCGACCTCTACCTCATCACGGCCCTCGCCCTGGTGACCGCCGCCTTCCTCGGTGTCTTCTACAAGGAGCTCCTGTCGATCACCTTCGACGAGGAGGCATCGAGGCTCGTGGGGATACCCGTCCAACCGCTCTCGCTCGCCTACAACGTCCTCATCGCGGTCGCGATCGTGCTCTCGATAAAGGTCATCGGGATAATCCTCGTCGTCGCGCTCATCGTCCTCCCCGGGCTCACGGCACTCCAGATGGGGCTCTCGTTCAGGGGGACCACCGTCGCGGCCATCGCGGTGGGCGTCATATCGGTCGTCACGGGCCTCCTGCTCTCCGCCGTCTACGACGTCGCCACGAGCGGCGTGATAATCTTCACGATGACCGGGATCTTCCTCTTCGCCGCCGCTTACAGGAGGCTCGGGTGATGCGCGGACACCGGGATGACAGGCCGAAGAACGGAACTTCGGTGATATCGATCAGCCTGCCCACCAGCACAGTCGCCGAGATGGGCGCGGCGCTGGAGGACATGGGCTTCGTGTCCCGTTCGGAGCTCGTCCGCGACGCCCTCCGTGAGTTCATGCGCGAGAAGCGCTCGGTCGAGCGCCTCGATGGGAAGGTGCAGGGGGTCATGGTCCTCCTCTACCACCACGACGCCAGCGGTCGCGTCTCGGACGTCAGGCACCGGCACAGGGAGGTCTTCAGGTCCTTCACCCATTCCGACTTCGATTCCCGGGCCGCTTCCTGCTGCGAGGTGCTGCTCTTCTCGGGCGAGGCCAAGGAGGTCACGGCGGCCTACTTCGAGCTGAAGGGCGTCCGGGGCGTGCTCGAGACGCACATCTACGTCGCGCCGGCCGTCTGACCCTTGGCCCGCCGTCCGCCGCCGTCCCGGATCGGTCCTGCAGGGCGCGTTCGCGCCGTCCCCGGAACCTCAGGATGCACGCGACGGTCCCGACCGTCGCCGCAGTGAGGAGAACGGCGATCGCGAGGGCTACTGCCGGCATCGCCGGACCGTCAGCCCCCCCTCGGGGGCCGGTCCCGCCATCCTCTCCGGCACCGTCGTCGCCATCGCCACCGCTCCCGCTTCCGCCGTCACCACCCCCTCCGCCACCTCCCGTTCCGGCTCCGTCGCCCGTGCCGCCCGCTCCGGTATCGTCACCTCCTCCATCCGTGCCACCCCCGCCACCGTCAGTACCGTTTCCAGGGCTCCCGCTGTCCCCGTCACCGTTCTCGCCGTCATCACCTCCCTCGCCGCCGCCGTCGGGGGCCGCCGGCACGTCCACCTCGAGGACCTCGAGGACGACGCCGTCCACCTCCACCGAGAGGAGCCCGCTGAGACCGGCGAGTGCCATCGAGGTCGAGCACCCTGCGGTGAGCGACCATGAGCCGACGGCCGCGCCGTCGATGAGGACGCGGACGTCGGCGTCCGCGGGCGCCGGCCCGACGGCGAGACACCATTCACCGGGCCCCGAGACCGCCACTGGCATGACATCCAGGAGGCTCCGGTTCCAGTCGTGGAGGAACGCCCTCGCGTAATGGTCGGCGACCGCCTTCGAGCGGATGACGACGCCCATCTCCCTGTTCATGAAGACGGAGTTGTACCCCCAGTTCACGCTCGAAACGAGGGCGGAATCGTCGGACACGACGCCCTTGTTGTGTAGCATCGTCAATCCGTGCTTCGAGATGAACCTGCACGCCAGCCCCGGCACCTCCGTCGAGAGGTTCTCCAGGTCGGAAAGCATCTCGTGATTGTCGCGATCGCCCCCCGCCCTCGCCCACGTCGGGTCCAGGAGCACCCTGACGTCCACACCCCTCCGCGCCGCGTCGACGACGGCATCGAGGAAGAGGTTCGCCCCCCTCCGGCCCCAGTCCGGGTCCAGATCGAGGAGCTCGACGTACAGGCGGCCGGTGGCGTTCATGAGAACGGACAGGACCGTGGCGCCGCTTGCGGAGGTGTCCGGCGCCAGGACGGGCGTCACGACCATCGGACCGTCGAACCGGACGGGGCGGCGCAGGAACGGCCCGACGGCCGCCGGCGGACGGCCAGCGGTCGGCCCGGTCACGCCGCCGAGGAGGTCGAAGTGGTCCGGAGGAGCGTCGTACGGGGGCTCTCCCCATGGGACCACCGCCGCCCCGGCCATGTCGGAGTCGATGACCTCCCTGAAGAAAGCCGCCACATCCTCCCCGTGGAGGACGGCCGCCCAGCCCCGGCTCCCGGCGACCGAGAGGCCGTCGCAGCGAACGGCATGGGGGAACGACCCGTCGACCAGGTTGTCCGACGACAACAACACGGCGTCGTCCGCCACGATGCACTTGGAGTGGACATACCGGTAGGGCCCTTCTTCGCGAATGCTGAACATGACGTCGCAGCCGGCGGCGGCGAGCATCTCGCAGAGCGCCTTCTCGGCGTAGGCATTCCCGTACGCCCCGGGACGTTCCAGGTAGTCCTCGACTGGCACGTTGCGGAAATCCCATCCGACCGGCCCGCCGTCGAGCATCACGCGGACCTCGGCCCCTCTCAGGGAGGCGTTGGCCAGGGCGCCGGCGATGTCACCCGAGCGCAGCTCGTAGGCCTCGACCGTCACGGTCACGTTCGCAGCCTCGATCATCGAGAGCGCCTCCCCGTCGCCGCAGTCGGCCGTCACCAGCGTCAGGACGGCATCCGCGGTGAGGTCGACCGGACGCAGCCTGGTCTGTCCCGCGCGGTAAAGCCTGGTGGAGTTCCACCCCGCGGCCCCGCCCCGCACGAGGATCTCACCCTCCCACGGGGCGGGGAGGGGCTCGCCACGCCAGCCGCCACGGGGTCGGGCGTCGCCCCAGGCGACCGCGTCGACGACGCCCCGCCGCCACCTGAGGAGCACCGCATCCCCATCGTTGTCGAGCCCGACCGATGACCCGTCGACGACCGCGTCCGGCGGGCTCACGCCCAACGCGGGCTCCGTGCTCCCGTTGATCCACGGCATCGAGGCGGCCGCTGCCGTCGCATTCGCGCAGACCATCATGCGGGCGCCGGGCCCGAGCGTCCCCGGAAGGGTAAAGACGTCGGCGCCGTCCGCGAGGTCCCATCCTTCCAGGTCGACCGTCGAGTTGCCGACGTTCATGACGACGACGTGTTCGTCCCCATCCCCCCTGACGAAGCCGTCGGGCATCACCTCGACGATCCTCAGGGAGGCATCCCGAAGCACCTCCCGCGAGGGTGTCTCGTGACCAGGGGTCGAATCTCCCCACCACTCATCGCGCCATGACCGGTTGCCTGGGACGCCCTCCGCGACGATATAACCGGTCGAGCCGTCCGGACGATCGCCCGCAGGCCAACAGGGCGGTGGGGCCACCGTCGCGCCGCTGCCGTAGGACACGAGGTCAGCCAGCGCACCCCCGGGGGAGAGGAGGGCGATGTACCCGCCGTCGTCCGGAAGGGCGTCCGCGATCGGGAGGTGGACATCAGGGCCATCGCCCGTGTCACCGCCGTCGAGCAGGAGGAGGATCGGTCCGGGTCCCCGGGTGCAGTTCAGGACCGCGAAGCCGCCCGGCGTCGCGACCGTCCATCCGCGGAGGTCGGTCCTGGAGCCGACCCCCGCCTCCATCCATTCGCAGCCGCCGTCCCGCGGGCGGATGCAGGCCTCCTGAAGCCGCGCGTCCGACCTCACGGCCTCGCCGATCGCGACCTCCGCGCCGTCCGCGCCGACATCGACGACGGCCGACAGGCCGCCGACGCTCACGTTCCACGTCCCCGGTGTGAGCGCGAGGACGGACTCGCCGGGCCATCGCACTGCGTCGTCATAGCGGGTCCCGTCCGGGTCCTGCGGCCCTACCCTGGCGGCTACCACGTCCAGGCCCGCCGACAGCGCAAGGGCCCTCCCATCGCCGCCGGCGGAGACCGGGGCGCCGCACAGCGGCTCCCCGTCGAAGGCCTGGACCCGCACCAGCGAGGCGTCATCCCATCCCACGACGCTCAAGTTGAAACTGATGTCCGCCCTCTCCGTGCCGTTCCTGAGGGCCAAGGAGGCGACGACGGATGCGCCGGGGCCCCCGTCCGGGAAATATGGCCGGTAGAGCCTCATGAGGACGTGCCCGCGCCACCCGTCGGTCCCGTTGACCCGGAGGCATCGATCGAAGGCCCACGGGTAGACCCATTCGGTGCCGTTCCACATCCGCCCGACGACCTTCCTGCCCGAGAGGAGCTGCGCCCTCAGGTGCCCGTCGACGTCCCCGCGCACCTCCACCTCCACGGCCACGGACGCGCCGTATGATCCATCCTCCTCCGGCATCACCACGAACGTCGGCGCGTCGACGGCCTCGATCTCGAGCGCCCTCCCGGCGCCGACGGCGATGGCAGCGAGCAACAGCAGGAGGGCGACGCTAGCGTACAGCTCCGCACGGAGGGCGGCATGGCCCCGCGGCCCTTCGGACGTCGGACAATTGCATCGTGGCATGGGCATCACGG